>CAYYUU010000144.1:3624-10804 GCA_964474955.1 uncultured Alcaligenaceae bacterium
TGGTTGTTTTTGTTTTTTGTTTTTTTTCTTTTTTTTAATCACGACACTCCAGAACAAAACCACAAAGACGACAATGATTTATCCGACCGCCGGCGCCGCTACATCCTGGCGAAAGGAGGATCTATACATGTTTCGCCTACTGAGTGTTGTCTTGCCCATATTGCTCTTTACTGGGAACTGGCTTGCGCTACCACCATCAGCGTGGTCCCAGGAAAAGAAAGAAGTCGCCAAGAAGAAGAAAAACGATGGCGAGGGAAAGAAATCCAAGAAACAATCCCAAGCGGCCGGAACGTATTTCCAGGTCGAAAAGCTCAATGCTGGGCTCCCCAAACTCGATGAGCCCTTGGATCGCTCGACGCCCCAAGCGGCCATGGAATCTTTCTACGACGCTTGCAAGAACGAAGACTATTCGCGAGCGGCTCATGTGCTCGATCTACGTAAACTCTCGCCGGAAGAACAAAAACGCCGAGGCGCCGAACTCGCCCGGAAGCTTCACTACGTGCTGAACCAAAAGTTTTGGGTCGATTGGGACTCTCTGTCCTCCCGACCGAGTGCGCTGATGGATAGTCCAGCAGGGACCAAACATCCGATGGCTGGCAAGCCGCAGAAAAGTTTGTTGTTGAAAAAGATTGATGTCCAGGGTCGCGTCGCGACGGTTCGCCTTCACCGTGTCAAGCCAGCCGACGGAGATCCCGTATGGGTCTTCTCGTACCGAACGGTCGCGAAGGTCGAGCCCCTTTATCAAGAGTACGGCCCGACGTGGTTCCAGCAGAGTCTCCCTGGGTGGGCCAAAGCCAACATCCTGGCAGGGATTCGGTTGTGGGAGTGGATCGTTTTGGGACTCGCCTTGGTGGTCGCGGTTCTGCTCGGTTGGCTCACCCAACGGGCCATCCGGGTGAGCGCCAACAAGTCTCCCGTGGAGGGCTACAGCACATACGCCAAGCCCCTCCGGTTACCTGCGGCGGTCACCGTCGGCACATTATTCTTCTACCTGGTCAACGTTCTGCTGTTACGGCTCCCCGGTCCGGTGTCGTTCTTTCTCCACCCGCTCATGCTCATCGCGTTCGTCGCGTCGGTTTGTTGGGTGTTGTTGCGCCTCCTCAACGTGTTCTCCGAACACGTCATCCAAACATACATTGAAGGTCTCGAAGAAGGCACACCCGGTGCCGAACGTCAGCTGCTCACTCAGCTTTCGGTCGGTCGTCGGCTCGTGGCTTTGATCGGCGTGTGCATCGCCGTCGGGGTCGTGCTGCTGCAACTCAAGGTCTTCGAAGTGGTTGGCGTGGGGTTGTTGGCTTCCGCCGGAGTCGTTGGGATTGTTTTGGGCATCGCCGCCAAACCCGTTTTGGGCAACCTCATTGCCGGAATGCAAATCGCCGTGACCAGACCCGTTCGCATCAGCGATGTCGTCGTTTATGCCGGCGAGTGGGGATACGTCGAGAACGTCACGTTTGCCTATCTCGTGATTCGGACGTGGGACAGCCGCCGTTTGATGGTGCCGTTGCAACATTTCATTTCGAACCCGGTCGAGAACTGGTCGAAGATCAACACCCATCTGGTCAAGCCGATCTACATGTATGTCGATTACCGCACCGACGTCGACGCCGTCCGAGACAAGTTTGCCGAGTTGTTGCGGGATTGCGAAGATTGGGACGAAGAAGTCGAACCGCAAGTGTTGGTGACCGACCTCAAGGAAGAAACAATGGAGTTGCGGGCCTTGTGCAGCGCCAAAGATGCCAGCAAGGCTTGGTACCTTCATTGCTACCTCCGCGAAGAGATGATCAAGTTCATTCGGGAACAACAAGACGGACAATTCCTGCCTCGACAGCGGCTCCATGTCGAGCCGGTCACGGTCCAAGAGCAGAAAAAACGTCGACGAAAATCGACGTCCGCGAGCTAGCGGCCTCTTCTTCTGCGGGTCAACTTCCAACTCTCGCACTTCCTAGAAGGTTGTTTCCAACCGTGCGCGATTTCGCGCACGGATGTTTCCACTCACCAACTCATGATCCTCGCAATTGAGCAACCGCAAGTCCCGAGAGTTGCATGGGGGTGCGCAATACCACCTTCCGGGATCGAAAAAAACGCGAAAACTCGCAGAGATCGGAATTCCCCACGCCTCTCGAAACGATTGGCACACCGTCTGCTTTGCTCCACTTCGTCTGATAACGATGGCTGTGCAAGGTGCTCAAGAGCCGAAGATTGTTTTCGAACCTCAACAAGGGAATCACCACTATGAACACGGCAACGAAACATGACCAATCGAAAAAAGAAGAACGAAATCAAAACGAAGAAAACATGAAAGACAAAACCGAACAAGCCACGAAAAACGCCGCCGAACAAGCTCGTGAGGCTGGGGAAAACGTCGCGGAAAAGGCCAAAGAAGGCGCTCGCTACGCCCAAAATAAAGCTGACGACGCAACCAAGCACGCCGGCGACAAAACCCAACAGGGCGCCGACTACATGAAGGAAAAAGGTCCCAAGGACGGGATCATGGGCAAGGCCGTCCAATCGGTCGCCGACGGCATCGACAGGACCGGCGAATACCTCAGCGAGCAAGGCGTTTCGGGCATGGCCGAAGACCTCACGAAGGTCATCAAAAAGCATCCTGTGCCCGCCATGTTGGTCGGCGTCGGCGTCGGCTTCCTGGTTGGCCAACTCATGACGCGGAGATAATCTCATGGCCGACAAGACAGCGAAAACCAATGGGAGTTCGCCTGGCCTTGGCCGCCTTTTCCAAGGGATTTTGGAAGACACCGAGACCCTGGCCAAGGACCATCTGAAGCTGGCCAGAGCCGAGATCAAGGAAGACTTCCGCGACGTCCGCGAGGGGGTTTTGTCTCTCGCCGTCGCCGGAGGCGGTCTCCTCGTCGGAGCGTTCCTCTTCAGTCTCGCCTTGGCTTACCTGTTGGTGGAAACCACAAAGATGCCAATGTGGGCCAGCTTGGGCATCGTCTCACTCGTCGTTTCGGCGATTGGTGGCATCCTCTTCTATCGGGCTCGAACCCACTTGGACGAAGCGAAGCCGCCCATCGAGACGACCCAGGAAACCCTGAAGGAGGACGCCCAATGGCTGACAAACCAGAAGTAATCCAGAATCGGATCGACAAGACCCGCGAACGACTCGGTGAGAAACTCGATCAGATCCAGGAAAAAGTCCTCGGCCCCATTCAGGCCGTCGAAGAGACCGTCGAGGACGTGGCCGAGTACACTGAAGAGACGGTGGAGACGATCGGTGACGCTCTCAACGTTCGCAAACAAGTTCGAAAGCGACCCTGGACCGTGATGGCGTGCTCGGTCGCCGCCGGGTTCTTCGGTTCGTGGGCCTGGAATGCCATGACTTCGCGAACGGAAACCCCTTCGTCTTCGCACGAACCGCAGCAGGCCATCGGGACGAACGGAACTTCGCGCGGTGCCAAGTCGCACGAGCAACCCGAGGAGGAGACGACCTTCTTCGGTCAAATCGGCGAACAACTTCGTCCGGCTCTCGTGCGGTTGGGCAAGGTCGGCGTCGAGAGTGCCATCGGCGTCGTCCGAGACACCATCGCCGAAGACCTGCCGGAAGAGACCGAGCAACCCGTGACCGACTTCATCAACCGGATATCCGGCCAATTTGGAGTCGAGTCCAAAGACAAAGAAGAAGCCCCCTCGCAACTTTCGAAGACAGAGTAAGCGTTACTCGGTGACAACAATATCTTGCACCCCTTGGGAGGTGTCGGCGACGTTCGCCGGCATCTCCTTTTTTTGTTGTGACCTCGGGACGTTCCACCGTTGCGTTTCCCGAAGCACAATTCGTTGGAGAATGTCGCGAACAAGTTTCATTTTCGGCATTAATCGAAACAGGAGCAGAGTAAGTCGTTTGGTACAGAAGATGCGGATTATTGAGCCCGTAACAGCGGGGGCTTCCAACCCTCCGCTTGCCACAATCACGAAAATGCGACAACAAACTTCTTCAGTCATTTTGGGTACGAGGCCCGACACATTCGACGGGGCGTTCCCGCCTTCTGGAAGGAAAGTGTTTCTCTATGAAATCCGTTGACGATTCCGGCGTTTTTTACCTCGGGCGGGAATACGACCTACACGAACACCAAATGCTCGAGCAACCTTTGCAATACGACTCGAAAAACCTGACGACTCACGGCGTCGTCGTCGGCATGACGGGCTCGGGCAAGACTGGCCTTTGTATCAGCATGGTCGAAGAAGCCGCACTCCAACAAGTTCCAAGTATCATCGTCGATTTGAAGGGGGACTTGAGCAACTTGTTACTTCAGTTTCCCCAATTGCGAGCATCGGATTTCGCACCCTGGGTCGACCCCGACGAGGCCCGACGCTCTGGCAAGACGATCGAAGAACACGCCGAGGACGTCGCCACTCGGTGGCGGCAAGGTTTGCAAGACTGGGGACAAGGTCCCGACCGAATTGCGAAGCTCCAAGAAACCGCCGAGTGGAAACTCTATACGCCGGGCAGCGAAGCGGGACTGCCTGTTTCGGTCGTCCAAAATTTCGCCGCGCCGCATGACCTCCACGACCGCGAGGCTTTGATCGAAAGAGTCGAAGCCACGACGACGGCGTTGTTGGGCTTGACGAACGTATCCGCCGACCCCGTCAAGTCGCGCGAACACATCTTGATCTCGAACTTGCTGCTCGCCGCCTGGCGCGAAGGTCGCGACCTCGACTTGCCCCACTTGATCAACGAAATCACACACCCGCCGCTGCGCAAGATAGGGACGTTCGACATCGACATGTTCTATCCGGAGGACGAGCGGATGGAACTCGCCCTCGCGTTGAACAATCTTCTTGCGTCCCCGAGCTTCTCCGGATGGGTGAGCGGCGAACCACTCGAACTCGAAACGATGCTCTACACCCCCGAGGGTAAGCCGCGACAACTAATCTTCTACATGGCCCACCTCGACGACACGCAACGGATGTTCTTCCTCACGTTGCTCCTTGAAGAAGTCCTGACGTGGATGCGCAGCCAAAGCGGAACGACCGGCCTGCGGGCGTTGCTCTACCTCGACGAGATGTATGGGTACTTGCCGCCACATCCGGCCAACCCGCCGACGAAACGACCCTTGTTGACGCTTCTCAAACAAGGCCGCGCATACGGCATGGGAGTCTTGTTGGCGACCCAAAACCCGATGGACCTCGACTACAAAGCTCTGACGAACGCCGGGTCGTGGTTCATCGGCAAGCTCCAGACCGAAAGAGACAAGGCCCGACTCGTCGAAGGCCTCGACAGCATTGCTTCCGAAAAGGGAACTCTCAACCACAAATCGTACTTGGAGAAGGCCATCTCGTCGCTCGGCAACCAGGTGTTCCTGCTCCACGACGTTCACCGCGAAAAGCCCGTCCTTTTCCACACCCGGTGGGCCCTCTCGTATCTGTACGGTCCCATGTCTCGCGAGCACTTGACGCGCCTCGTCCACAAGGATCGTGAGTCCAACGGAACGACCAACGGAAAAACGTTGCCGACTCGTTTCGCCGGACCCAAGACGCACTGCACGACGTGCCACCAGACGATACCGACCCAATCGCAATTCTGCCTGTATTGTGGGGTGAAGCAGGCACACCATCCGACCACGCCCGGAACTAACGGTGTCATGGCCGACGGAGTCGGAGCGAGTTCGGTGGCGACCGACGCGGTTGCTCCGTCGACAGTCCCTCCGGTCTTGCCGCCCGGACTCAAGCAATATTTCATGCCGCTCAAGAGCGAGTACTCCGAAGACAATCCGCCCGAGGGTGCCGTCTGGTTCGAACCCCGATTGCTGGCGTTCGCTGAAGTCATGTTCGAAGAGAAGAAACACAACCTGGAGCACGAGCAAACCTATCGGTTGCTTTGTTTGCCTCCGGATCCGGCTCACCCAAACACGTGGGAAAATGCGGAATGGATCAGCGAAGAACTCGAATCCGAGCCGACCTGGGAAGAAGCCTTTTGGGAGGACGTGCCGTCGTCGTTGAATGATCCGAAGAAGTTGAAGGAATCCGAAAAGGAGTTTTTGGAGTTCTTACACTACCACGCTTACTGGACGGTGTACCTCAACAAACCTTTGGGTTTGATGAGTCGAGAGGACGAAGCCCAAGATGCTTTCGAGGCTCGTTGTCAGGAAGTCGAACGCACGGAGAAAAAGCCCAACGCCAAGTCGCAAGCCGGAAAGATTCAGGAGATCACCATCACACCCCGCAAAGCGGATATGCGTGTGACGCACTTCGGACTCGCGTGGGGTCCTGTCCTCCGGCACGAGGCCGAAGAAAGGGCCGATCAGCCACTGTACGCTTCGCTCAAGAAAATGTCGGCGGCGGCTTGGGATGAGGGGAAAATTTTGATCTCAGACGCGAAACGAGAGGAAAAGTCTGAAGGCGTGGGAACT
Organism: uncultured Alcaligenaceae bacterium; assembly: GCA_964474955.1. Lineage (GTDB taxonomy): Bacteria > Planctomycetota > Planctomycetia > Gemmatales > Gemmataceae > CAYRFQ01. Next base: position 9,990 of record CAYYUU010000144.1, read on the forward strand.
TGATCAAGAAACGGACTTCATCCGTCCTCAATGTTGAGGACGGATTGCGCCACTTCAACCACCGTGACACCAACATCACTTCTCCGTTCTGAAACCTTTTGATCCGAACAATCTGAACCACGGTTGTATTTCGCACCGAAAGCCGCCCCGAGCCGCAATAACTGGTATACTTGTTCATTGGACGAAAGCTTGTGCGGTTAGTCGGAGATGCAGGATGCGACCGGGATTGACGAGCTATTTGAAGTTCCTTTTCGATCCATTCTTTAAATGGTGGTGGGCAGCTATCACCGGTTTGGCTTCAATTCTTGGGTTGCTTATCACTCCGAAGACTGGCGTGACTTTAAGCCAACCGGCTGTGTTTGCTTTGACCTTTTGTTCGATGGGAATGCTCTTTTTGGTCGTCACCACTGTCTCACGCGGATGGGAACTCTATAAGTACCGTTTTCCAGAAATGACTGTGGTGGCAATGCAGAAGAGTAAGGAATTTGGTGGAGAATTCGTTGTTGTGATTCGCTCCGCAACGGAACTAACACGCGGGATGATCGTTGAACTTCGTCGGCCACTCGAATATGCCGAGGTACCATTCGCTCTCGTCGAGATCAAAGATCAAACGAGTAACGGAAATTATCAAGCTCTCCCGATATGGAGTGCGACAAACCACAAGGAACGCCTTTTTCGGGGGTAAGTTTTCCCCCGCGACATTGTTGCTCTTCCGCACATCCAGAAGGAAACGTTGGATAAATTGATGACACCTTAATAATCTGAACGTTCGCAGATTTTCGGGCCATAAATCCCGGAGAATACCAATTCTGTCC
>CAYYUU010000145.1:0-10802 GCA_964474955.1 uncultured Alcaligenaceae bacterium
TCTCGACCAGCTATGCCCAACGTTGGGAGGACATCACGCAGGTTCTTGACGTAGATCGCGACAGAGGGCTCGAGTCGAAGGTCGTTCGAGAACGACAGCGTGTGTATGGCCCAAATCAATTGCGGGCGAGTCATCGTCGAAGTGTGTGGAGCATCTTGTGGAGCCAGTTCCAGAGCATCGTGGTGTTGCTCTTAGTCGTCGCTGCGGTCGTCGCGCTGGCAACCCAACGATGGCCCGAGGGAATTGCTTTGGTCGCCGTGACCCTCGTCAACACTCTCATCGGGTTCTTTAGTGAGTGGAAAGCGGTCCGGTCGATGGAGGCCTTGCGGGCACTGGGAAAGCGAACAACTCGCGTGCGGCGGGGTGGTAAAATCAAAACACTCTCTGTGGACAAATTGGTCCCTGGAGACATCGTTCTTCTCGGCGTCGAGGACTACATCAGCGCCGACGTCCGGTTGATCGAAGCCAAAGAATTGCGAGTCAACGAAGCTCCCCTGACGGGCGAATCGGTTCCCGTCGACAAGAGCGTCGAACCGGTCGGTCCCGACACGCCGTTGGCCGAGCGGACGAGTATGCTCTACAGCGGTACGACGATCATGGACGGTTCGGCCGTGGGCGTCGTCGTGGCAACGGGGATGGACACCGAATTGGGGCGGATTGCCCAGCTGACCGAAGAAGCCGAGTCGACCGCGACTCCGCTCCAACGCCGACTCGATCGGTTGGGGCAACGGCTCGCGTGGATCACGATCGCGGTGGCTGCGTTGGTTGCCGTTGTCGGCCTTCTTGCCGGACGACCACCAGAGTTGATGATCACGACGGCCATCGCCCTTGGCGTGGCTGCGATCCCCGAAGGACTGCCCATCGTCGCCACGATTGCCCTTGCCCGCGGTATGTGGTTGATGGCCAAACGTAACGCCCTCGTCCACAAGCTCACGGCCGTGGAGACGCTCGGCGCGACGAACGTCATTTGCACGGACAAGACCGGGACCCTTACCGAGAATCGGATGACCCTCAGGCGGATCGTTACTCCCGACGGACAATCCTTTTCGCCATCGGATGGCGAAAAGGATTCTGCGTTACTTCGTCGGGCTTTGGAAATTGGCGTCCTTTGCAACAACGCGAAACTCGGCGAATCCGAATCCGATGCGGATTCGGGGGATCCGACGGAAGTGGCGCTGCTCCGGGGTGGGCAGGACGTCGGCATCGAACGACAAGAATTGCTCGCTCGCTGGCCCGAACGACGCGAAGAGGCTTTCGACTCCGACACCATGTTGATGGCCACGTACCACAAAACGAATGGAGAACTTTTGGTCGCCGTCAAGGGCGCGCCACGTGCGGTGTTGGACGTCTGCGATTCGGTGGCCACGGGGATCGATTCGGAGAAGCCGCTCGACGAAGACGCGGAACGTTTGGAGGAGAAAATCGAGCAATTGGCGAACGACGGGCTTCGACTCCTCGCCGTGGCCGACAAGACGGTCGACACGACCGACGACGAACCCTACGAAGGGCTGCGGTTCGTCGGCCTCTTGGGTTTGGTGGATCCGCCACGCCAAGACGTCAAGGAGTCCATCGAGGAATGTCAAAATGCCGGAATTCGGGTCGTCATGGTTACCGGCGACCAACCCGAAACGGGCCAAGCGATTGGCAAGCAAGTCGGGATCGTGGGAGACGAAGATCACCCGGCCGTCCACGGTCGAGAACTCTTGGGGCCGGACGAACTCTCCGACGAGGACCGCCAACGTCTGTTGCGAGCCCGCGTCTTCGCTCGCGTGAGTCCGGAACAAAAATTACATTTAGTCCAGGCATTCCAGGAAGCCAGTCTGACGGTGGCCATGACCGGAGACGGCGTCAACGACGCGCCGGCCTTGAAGAAAGCCGACATTGGCGTGGCCATGGGGAAGCGGGGCACGGATGCCGCGCGCGAGGCGGCCGACATGGTCCTTCGCGACGACAAGTTCTCGACCATCGTGGCTGCCGTGCGGCAAGGGCGAGTGATCTTCGGCAACATCCGTAAGGCGGTGGTCTTCATGTTGTGTACGAACCTGGCCGAGATCCTTGCCGTCACTCTGGCCGCGCTGGTCAAGGCGCCGTTGCCGTTGTTGCCCCTGCAGATTCTGTACTTGAACGTACTGACCGACGTGTTCCCCGGGTTGGCCTTGGGAGTCGGGCCGGGGAGTCCTGAAGTCATGAACCAGGGTCCTCGTGCGGCCAAGGAGTCGGTGTTGACGCGATCGCACTGGATGGCGATCTTTGGATGGAGCGGTGTGATTTGTGGGTGTGTGTTGGGGGCACTCGCGATCGGTTACGGAGGCCTGGGGATGGACGAACGGCTCGCCGTGACGATTTCGTTTTTGACTTTGGCATTCGGCAAACTCTGGTTCGTGTTCAACTTGAAGGAACGAAATGCCGGACTGCTCAACAACGACGTCGTGCGGAATAGATGGATTTGGGGTTCGCTGGCCTTCTGTGCCTGCTTGTTGTTGCTGGCCGTATATTGGTCTCCGTTGGCGGGTGTATTGCATACAACGTCGCCGGGGCCCCAAGGATGGGCGTTGGTGTTGGCGTTCAGTCTCGTGCCAGTCATTCTCGGACTGTTTGTTCCGGGAATTCGATTCCATGCAACCAGTGAACAAAGACAACGAAGCGAGTAGGAAGCGTAGTGGGATTCGAAAAAGCCAAAAGTGTATCGGATTTGGCCCCGACGTGTCCGGAGCCAACGAGCCAACGACCAACGATCGAACTGGGCTGGATCATCGCCGGCAGGCTCGAAGACCTCGACCGGGAGGCTGTGATCGCTGCGAGAGATAGTGTGTTGGAGTTGCTCGAAAGGGCTTGCCCGGAGTTTCGTTGGGAAATGCCGATTCTGCGTCGGGACGAGTTGACGTCGGAACTCCGCGAGGAGCCAGTGATGTTGCTCGAGTCGGGCGTGATCGAGAGGAACATCCGTCACTGGGATTACACGATCCTCGTTACTGGCGCGGACCTCGTCAGTCATTACCAACCCGATGCGCTGGCGGTGGTTTCTCGGGCCATGGAGGGCGTCGTCATTTCGACCAGTCGGATTGACCCAAGGACGTCCGACGTCGAGGCGAGCAGGGAACACCGCGTTCGGGTGATGACGCAGCGCATCCGGACTCTGGCAATGCACGGCTTGGGCCATCTGGCCGGCCTCGATCATCATTCGAGTCCTGACAATTATCTTTTCGAGTTCAAGACGGCCCCGGATCTGGACCGGGCCAACCACCTGACTCCCGAACAGATGGAAGCACTACATGAGGAATTTCGCCGCACGGGAGACAGTCGTCTCGAAGAACACGATTCGCCCCGTCCGCGTCGAACGGCGTGGTTTTATTTGCGAGCCGGGTGGCTCAACCGGGCGGAAATTTTTGATGCCATCATGGAGGCGAAGCCTTGGCAGTTTCCATTCCGGTTGAGCCGCCTGACGACGGCGGCGACGTCGGCGATGCTCATCCTGTTGGTGACGGCCGAGGCGTGGGATTTGGGGATGAATCAATCCGGGTGGAGCGTCAGCCTGTTGTCAGTCGGCTCGCTCATTTTGACGACCGGTTACATTCTCGTGCGTCAACAATTATTGCTACGGCGTGAGCACCCACGGCTCAGCGAACAGACCGTCGTGACGAACGTCTCGACGGTCGCCATAGTCGGGCTCGGGATGCTCACGACCTACGTGTCCTTGGTGGCTCTGACGTTGTTCATGGGTCTGGCGTTTTTCTCCGCATCGATCGTCAAGTCGTGGGCCGTGACGGTGGAACGGACGGTCGGGTTCGGGCACTATTTTTTGTTCAGTGGTTTCGTGGCGTCTCTCGGAATTAGCATCGGTGCCCTCGGCGCGTCGTTCGAACGACAACATTATTTTCGGCACATTACGTTCGTGGATGAGGAGATTTAGTTCGTCTCGAAACTGAGATGGTGACCGGCAAGGTCGAATCGGTGGAGTCGCTTTTTGCTAGCTGCTCGCAAGCAGACACAGTAAACCAAGGACAAAACTCCCAAAGGGCCGTCGAGCCGGCGCACTCCATAACACACCAACCCGAAGCGCGAGCGAGTAGACAAAACTACCAAAGCAGCAACTCCCATGCCGCACTCCAAATCAAAACAAAGACAGCAACTCGGCCACCAATAAATTTCGCCTGTTCTGCGAGAAGCATTTTCCCCAAATTGGACACTTGTTGATCCGAGCCGTTGGCGCGTTGTTTGCTTCCGAATGAGAGCCGGACTCCGTCAAAGTGACCTGGCGGCGATTCCAACCGCGTCTCCGAAAGGTCCCTCATGCAAGGCACCGAATGTACGAACAAACCGACCTGGCCCATGGCCCTTCCCATCGTCCCTCCCCCATCTCGTCTGGACCATGTCGATGAGATAGAATCGGACAAACCCAAGAAAATGGCCGATCTGCTGGAGGCCCTTGTCCAGCTTGCGGAGAAGACTCCAAGCGATCGGTTATCGCTCGGCGAAATGGCGGATGCGTTCGGAAACCGAGCGTTTGGACCATTGTTGTTGTTGCCGACGATCATTACGTTGTTGCCCATCGTGGGGATGATACCCGGGCTTTCCGTGACGATGGCGACGTGGATCCTTCTGGTTGCTGCCCAGATGTGTTTTCACGAAGGGAGCATTTGGTTGCCCGAACGGCTGAAAAACTTTTCCGTCTCGAAGGACAGACTGAATTGGTCGGTGAACAAAATCTCTCCCTATCTCAAATGGCTCGACAAAGCGGTGAAGCCCCGATGGAGTTTTCTCACCGGTCCTCCATTCACGTATGCCATTGCCTTGTTATGTATCCTGCTGGCCCTCACCATGTATCCGCTGGCTTTTATCATTGCCGGCGTTGGTCCCCCCGCCATTGTGATTTTGTTATTGGCTCTCGGGTTGACGGCTCGTGATGGAGTCGTCGTAACCATCGCGTTTGTTCTTACTGGGTTTTGCGGATGGTTGGTGTGGTATTGGTTCTTTACATGACGTCCGAAGGAACCGGAACGGTATAATAAGTTCTTGTCTGGTTCGGAGACACACGCGAGCTACGTGTGCCTCCGTTCCCTCTTTCGACTCGGGCGGTCATCTCCCATGGACTAACTGAGCTGAGTCTTTCTTGAACTCTTCCATGAGTCGTTGAACGCGTCTATGCAAGGCGTCCATGATACGACCATGCGGCTCATCCCCCTCGCCTTCCTGCCGCAACGTCTCCGTCTCCACCGGAACGCCGAATGTTACCGTGAGCGGCCTCAGTCTCGGAATGTTTCTGTGTTTCGGGAGGGCTTCGAAACTTCCGTGGACGTACGTCGGGACGACCCGAACGGGGTAGTGGTCGAGCAAGATCCCGAGCCCGGGTTTGAACGGTTGCAACTCTCCAGTACGAGAAAGAACTCCTTCGGCGAACCAGACCAAGTTCTTCTTTTTCCGCAACACGGCGGCCCCAAAGGCAAGACTGGAGGCGACGGCTCCCTCTTGTTTGATCGGCACGACCTGGGCGTAACGGCTGATCGTCCGTGCGATAAAATTCTTGAACGTTATGCCGGTCCAGCCGGCCCAATACGTTTGGCGGAGTAAATCGTTATCGAGGACTGCGGCGATGGCGGGAGCGTCGAGGTTGCTGGCGTGGTTCGGGGCCAGGACAAACGGCTCTTGCCGAGGAAGATTTTCCAAGCCCCGGACGTCGACAGAAAAGAGGACCTGCATCATCGTCCGCGTCACCGAATATGCTCCGCGAGCGATCCCCACTTGGACCGAGTTGAGCGGACTGAGCCAGTAGAGTTGGTCATCGTCCAGAAACTCTTCGGGTCGTTCCAACACCTCTTCGACCGAAGCCCTTTCGGTTTCTCCGGCCTGGCTATTCACCTCCTGGATGAGATCCCGAACGGTGTTGATGTCCTGGATCGCTTCCCCATCGAGGTCGACTCCGGTTTGTTGTCGCAGTTCCATGGTCACGTTGAGCCACTCCATGGAATCGATTCCCAAATCCATCTCGGGACTCGTGTCGGGCGTCAACCGTTGGTCAGGATATCTGTTCGCGAACCACTCCCAGACACGTCGGGCATGTCCCTGTTCTAACAGCGCCTTGTCTTCATCCGACATCTCTGCGATGGGCATTGGCCCAGTTTGCCGTTCTTCGTGCTCGTCGGGATTCTTGAGTCGCTCGTAGCGTTCCCCGAGGAGGTGACGACGAACCTTGCCCAGGCGTGTTCTCGCGAGTGCCTCCCTCGTGACGACGTAGTCGGACAACTGTTGATACGACGGAAGTTCCTTGGATCGGTTCTCGATCGCCGTTCGGACGGCCGAATCCACGTCGTCGACATCGCGTTTTCGAAGTTCGCCAATGTCCGGGACGACGATGGCCACGAGTTGCTTGTCATGCAGCAGTACTCCCACCTCGCGGATTTCCGGAGCTTCTTGGTAGGCCTCTTCGACGGAATCGGGCTGAATGTTTTCGCCACTTTCGGTCACGATCATGGTCGAGACGCGCCCCGTTACGTGCAGGCGGCCTTCGTCGTTAAACGTACCAAGGTCGCCCGTCCGATACCAACCGTCCTCGGCGAAGGTCTCTTCGGTCTTCTCGGGTAGGTTGTGATATCCCTGGAAAACGCCAGGACCACGGACCTGGATTTCTGTTCCTTTCTGATGATCGTCTTCGGTCTCGAGGGCCTTCAGTCGAACTTCGACGCTCTCCAGAGGTTTGCCGACGCTATCGAGAGGCTCGTCCCTCGACAACCTCAGAGTCAACAGTGGAGACGTTTCGGTCAGTCCGTATCCGACCGCCACTTGCCAACCAAGCGTTTCCAGATTCTGGCCGAGTTCCGGATCGAGGGCCGAACCGCCCGAAGCCAACAGGCGTAACTTGGGACCGATTTGGTTTCGGACGGGTGCCAACATCCACTTGAAGGGGAGTCCAAGGGCCTGCGATTTCGCAGCGATCCACCGAGCCGCCTGGAACAATTCCCAGGCCCACCAACCCCGAGATCGAATCCGCGAATTCAACCCATCGTAGAGGGCTCGATAGAGTCGTGGGACTCCCACGAGGACACTCGCTTCCCCTTCTCGAATGGCACGAATCAATTGCGGTCCGGTCAACGACTCCGGAAAAATCACCGGCAGTCCCATCACCAGCGGCGCGAACAGTCCGATGACGAACGGATATACGTGATGCAGCGGCAGAGGCAATAAAACGCGGTCGGTGTCCCGGATCAATTCCAGTCGAGAAACGGTGTTCATTTGGAACACCAGGTTCCGATGCGTCAAGGGCACCCCCTTGGGTTTGCCGGTCGTTCCCGACGTGTAGAACAACACGGCTCGATCGTCGGGATTGACGGATTGCGTCGTGGGTTCTTCGTCTTTCAGGAACTGACGCCAATGGCGAGGGTCTTCGGAATCTCCGTCCAACAAGATGCAATCGATGGCCTCCGGGCCAAGGAGTCGCTCGACTTGTTTGGCGCCCGAATGCGTCGTCAAGACGACTCGCGGTTTGGCATCCTGGAGCACATGGCCAAGGACGTTGTCGGCGAATTGAGAATCGACCGGGACGACGACTCCGGCAACCCGAAGAATTGCCAGAGCAGCCACAACCCATTCCGGACTCGTCGGCCTCATGACGACTACATGATCGCCCGGGCCCACATCCTGGTCGCGAAGTCCCTGGGCCAACTTTCGTGCCGCCGCCGTCAGTTCGGCGCAGGACCACGTCTCCGTGTTGCCCTCCCGAAACGAGAACAATGCCGTCTCATTCTTGTTGGCCTCCAAGAAAGTAAATATATCTTGCAAAGTCTTCAGTTCTGTCATCTCGCTCTTTCCCATGGTCGAACACGAGGGCCCAACCCATTCCAACGATAGGCATTTCACTTCGCAGAAATACGCAAATATGTGCGCAAAGCAGTTTCCGCACAATCACGACCTACGTGTTGTCTTGATTGCGACGTCTGCTTTGCCCCTTGATGTTGATGGAGCAAGTCGCGCGCCGAGTTGCTGTCTGGACGCATTCGTCAACCGAAACCAACCCGTTCCGAGATTTGTCGACGTTAAGGAGTTGTCGTTTGTGTTGATCCGGGTAGAAACTTTAAGGAGAAGTCGCGTTGCGAGATTGCAGTTATAATAAATAGGAACAACTGGAGCTTTGGCCCGAAGGGGTGCGGATACATGATTGTTGTATTTGTGGCCTTTCGGAGAGTGTCGCCTTTCGCGGAGCGAAAAACGGCACTCCAAAATGGATTTTGGAGCCTGGGAGCGTGACGGCGTCCGAAACCAAAACAAAAAATCCCAAAGTGACGTCGATTCGCTGCACTCCAAAACTATAACAAAACAATAACTGAACAGAAACCACACCATTTCAACACACGGACCCCAACGAAAGAGAAAGCCGGTAATTGCATCATCAAAGGCCAATGATAAAATATGATTCCAATGAACAACACTCAACTGCCAACACGTCCCCATCGACCGCACCCATAATTACGTTAACTCTGGCCGTAGTTCTGCCGACACTGTTTGCCGTCATGAACTTTGTGATCTTGCCCGGTCAGGGAGATGGACTCAACTCGATTCGGAAAATGAGTATTTGGCTCGGAAAACTTGTGCAATTCTCACTTCCGCTTCCCTTCCTGATGCTCATGCGGCCAACTCGCCCTTCCGCCCCTTTGGCGTTTCCACGCTGGAAGAATTTGTTATGGGGAGTGAGTTTCGGTGTGCTCGTGAGTGTGGCATTTATCACACTGTATTATGGGTTTTTGCAAGAACATCCCGTCGCGATGGCATTCTCAAAAAAATTATACGCCTATCTGGCCGAGTCAGACCTTGCGAGCCCGCCAGGGTTCTTGACGTTGGGTCTCTTCACGGCCATCGTTCATTCGTTCCTGGAGGAATATTACTGGCGATGGTTCGTCTTCGGTCGGATGGAAAAATACTTTCCTCTGTGGACTGCCATAATACTTTCCAGTTTGGGATTCATGTCCTACCACGTCGTGTTATTGTGGCACTATTTTCCAAACCAGCTATTTACGGTCGTCGTTCCAGGTTCTCTGGCGGTGGCCATCGGAGGTGTGTTTTGGGCTTGGCTTTATAACCGAGATAAGAGTTTATCCTCGGTCTGGATAAGTCATCTCCTCGTGGACGGTGCGATGGTATATGTCGAATATCAAATGCTGACATCTCTGTGGTAAGAGAGTTCGGCGCAGGACTTGCACTCATGATGAGGGAGTATACATCGTTGCTGGCACGATTGCCTATCCAATTTATATCTTCTTGGAAAGGAATAACTTCATGACGGCAAACAACAAACGCATTGAATTACTCCAATCCTTACATCGTGGCGAGCTGGCTGCGACCGAAACGTACCAACAAGCCATGGATAAATTGGGCGAGAATGACCCCGACAAGGAACGGCTGAGTGAACTCCATGCGGACCATCGCGACGCCGCCAATCACCTACGGGTTCAAATCCGCGCCGATGGTGGAACTCCAGACCAAGATTCGGGCCTCTGGGGAGCTTGGGCCAAACTCGTCGAAGGAACCGCCACGGTCCTCGGCAAACAAATGGCCCTGCGAGCGTTGAAGACTGGCGAAGAAAAGGGTAAGCAAAGTTACGAGAAATTGCTTCGAGACGAGTCTTTGCCCGAAGTTCCCAAAATGTTTATCAGTCGCACACTCCTGCCGCGGACACTCAGTCACATTCAGGAGTTGGATTTGATGCTCTCCAAGCCATAGAACCAAAGAGTCGGTTATCAGAACGCGAAAACCAATAGCACCCCGATTCGACCCGCGGCGTTATCGGGGTGTTTTCGTGAAAACAGACGTTCACATATCCAGAGGAGGACAAGATGTTTGGTCTACGCATGACTTTCGCTGGTATTGGCGTCATCGGCCTCGGTGTCGCCGTTGTCATGTACTATCGAGTTGCCCGAGAGTATTCGCAAGAAATAACCCAATGGAAGTCCGAGCAGCCGGTGCGAGAGGATTACCATAGCTCGAAAAGATTCGAGCGTGCAAAACGATCGCATAAGTGGTCGAAACCCGATGATTTCGGCTTGATGTTGTTCCCATCTTTCGGCGTTGGGATCGTCGGACTTGGTCTATTATGGATCGCCGTCGCGGGTGGGGCTAATAGTCGTCAGGGTAGCATTTCGTCACATAGTTCGACTTCGCACGGTCAAACACATAGAAGTGTTTCTCCCACTCCGATGTCTACCGGAACTGGTATGCTGGGAGGAGCGACCGGCGGGTCCGGAAGTTCCGGAAGTTCTGGGTCCACGGGAAGCGTCGGTGGCATGTGATCCCGCTTTCTATTCTAAATTCGAGAGTTTGCCATGAGTTCTCCACGACAAGGAACGCAAACACAAAACAAGTCGATCGTCGTCTTCGCCCCGACCCCCATTCTGACCGTGACCGTCGAAGCCGACTTCGACGACAAACCCGAACTTCACTTACACGCTGGCGGACAAGGCTTCTGGGTCGCGCGGATGGTCGCACGACTTCAAGTTCCTGTGATTCTCTGCGGTCCGTTCGGAGGAGACACCGGAAGAGTTCTTCGCGACCTCGTCGAGCGCGAAGGAGTCGAGCTACGTTCTACCGACGTCAGCGGGACGAATGGCTCGTACGTCCACGATCGACGCGAAGGCCAACGAAAGGAGATCGTCCGCATCGGCGGCGAACGCCTGACCCGCCACGAAATGGACGACTTCTATAACTCCGCACTCTCGACGGCGCTCGATTCCGAGTTCGCCATCCTCACGGGCCAATTTCCCACGCCGATCGTGCCGCCCGAACTTTACCGTCGTTTGGCCCACGACCTTTCCACGAAC
>CAYYUU010000146.1:0-10800 GCA_964474955.1 uncultured Alcaligenaceae bacterium
AGGAAAGTGCCGACCAGGGCGCCCGCGATTCCGGTCAGCAAGCCAAGTTGCCAACTTCCTGCCGGAGCCCAACTCGGTGGCGGTCCGCCCGGCGGCCACGGATAAACTCCTTCCTTTGGTTTCACGTTTGGAGGTAGAAAGCACCAGCTGTCTTTGGACTTGTTGTGAGTACGTTGGTGTTGGACAATTTTTGCGATTCCTTGTTGTTCGGTCAATGGCCAGGGCCACGCGAGCAGCATGGCCCCCACGAGGCCAATCACCGTGCCCGGAACTGTGACGGACATCGGTATCTCACGGCCGTTCAAGTCCGTGAACGTGCACACCATCAAGAAACAAAACAATAACGTATGCCATGCATATCCGACCCACCACTGCCACGGATAGAGTCCGTCTTCGAGGTGTCGGTCGAAGAAGTTGCTGGGGAGTGGCCACCGATGTACGTTCATTATGATGACGACATAGAACAAGCCCACAAATCCTAACCCTGTCAATAACTCCACCATAAAATACTGAATGGAAAATCGCACCTTGCAGTTCGCACACTGGCCTCGCAATACGAGATATCCCAACAAAGGTATGTTGTGATGCCACGCAATCGGCTTATAACAATTGCCGCAATGGGAGCCAGGCCACCAAATACTTTTTTCGAACGGTAACCTAGCGACACAGACGTTGATGAAACTCCCAACGCACGTCCCGATGATGAATAGGAATGGAATCCAGAGATAGAGAAACATATGTGTAAGGCTATCTGTTATTGATGTCGATTAGATCAGGACACGCTCGAAACTAGACGATGAAAAAGGATATAAGACGACTGAAAACAAAAATAAAATAAAAGCGGCGTCGAGTCGTCGCACTCCAAAACACACCAACCCGAAACGCAAGCGAGGAGACGCAAAAAATATGAAAGCCCAGCTCCGCTGCCGCACTCCAAAACTAAACCAAAGACAACGGCACACGGAGTGTGCCTACTACGAAAATACAAAACTGCTCGCTATCCCGACCTCGCGTTCGCGTACGCCAACTCCATCACCTTATTCGTTTCGCGTCCTTCTTCTCCTGTGACAACGGGCTGTCGTTGCTTTCGGATCGCCTCCGCAAAATCAGCCATGAGAGGACCATGTAAGTTCGATGCCGGAGCATGTATTTCGGTCCTGATTTCGCCGTTGGCTTCGACGACCAAACGCTCTCCATTCAAGGGACTCGCCGTGAGCCTCCCCTTCGTTCCGAGGATGCTGAACTCGTCGGCCGCCACGTTCGTCCGGAAAAAGCACTGGAGGTTGCCGTGGATTCCTGACCGGAACCGCAGGACGAGACTCGCACAGTCCTCTCCATCGTAGTCTCCCGCGAGGGCGTCGCACAACGCTCTGACGCTGGCGACCTCCCCGAACATGTCGAGGAACAAATCGATTCGGTGGCTTCCCACGTCCATCAATGCTCCGCCACCACTCACTTCGGGCACCACACGCCAGTATCCGTCCTCGCCAGGATTCATGTCTAACGACGTCGCCGTCACGGCCGTAACGGACATCGGTTTTCCGATTTGGCCCGAGCTGATGATTTCCTTCATCCTACGAACGATCGGATAAAACCGCCTGTAGTACGCCACACCCAGGACGACTCCAGCTTCGCGGCAAGCGTTCACCATTTGGTCACACTCGTCGGTCGAACAAGCCATTGGTTTTTCTACGAGGACATGCTTTCCGGCTTTGGCAGCGGCGAGCGTTTGGGGCTGGTGAAGATTGACGGGCGTCGCCACGTAGACGACGTCGATGTCTGGGTCGTCGATTAAATCGGCGTCGGAGGTGTACGCTCGCGGTACTCCGAATCGTTGGCAAAAGTCTTGGAGTTTCGCTTCGTCACGTCGGCAAGCCGCAACGAGTTCGCTGTTGCCTTCGTCGATGATGGCTTGGGCCGCACGTTTGTGGGCGATGTCTCCGGCTCCGAGGATCCCCCATCGGAGAAGACTCGTTTCTCTACCACGGTCTGACATGTATTGCCCTCCTCATCAATCGGCGGCTGATGTCTCGCAAAAAGTAGTAGGCACACGGAGAACGAAGAGTAAATAGTTGTCCGGTTTTTCAAAGTCCCTCAAGAAACCGGACGGCAATGAATTTCCCGTTCCGAGTGTGCCGTGACCAAACAAAGCGAACGGCACACGGAGTGCCTGCTACTTTTTTTGCCCCGAAGGCTGCCTTGATCTTACGGTACGTTTCGAAGGCCAATTCGTAAACTGTCAGCTCTCAAATCCGCGCTTGCGAACGCCGATTTGTTGGCCGACAATACGGAGCATCATCCACGAAACCACCGACACGAGGATCAACCATGAAAACCGGAATGAATCTTTTGCTGTGGACGGCGCACGTCACCGAGGAGCATTTTCCGCTGATCGCCACGCTGAAAGAAACGGGCTTCGATGGCGTCGAATTGCCGATCTTTGAGGGCGACGCGGGCCACTATCAGAAGGTCGGGCAGGAGATCAAAAACCAGGGGCTCGGATGCACAACGGTCACGGTCCTGGATACCAAGACCAATCCGGTGAGCGAAGACGCTTCCGTTCGGCAAGCTGCTCTGGATCGTTTGAAATGGGCCATCGAGATGACCAACGCCGTCGGTGGCGAAAACCTGTGCGGTCCGTATCACTCGGCTCTCGGACATTTCTCCGGGGACGCTCCGACCGAAGACGAAAAGAATCGTGCTGCGGACGTTCTTCGACAAGCGGCCGAAGTCGCGGCCCAAGCCAACGTCACGCTCGCCATCGAGTACTTGAATCGTTTCGAGTGCTATCTTCTCACGACCGCCAAGGACGCCAAGGCGTTGGTCCAGAAGGTCAACCACCCGAGCTTCAAGACGATGTACGATTCGTTCCACGCGCACATCGAAGAGAAAAGTGTTTCCGACGCCGTCGCCCTGTTGGGAAATGACATTGCCCACGTCCACATCAGCGAAAATGACCGGGGGACGCCTGGCACAGGGCAAGTTCGATGGGACGAAACGTTCGAGGCCATCAAGAAGAGCGGATTCGACGGGTGGCTCGTCATCGAAGCCTTTGGTCGAGCATTACCCGACCTGGCTGCCGCCACCCGAGTTTGGCGAGACCTGTTCCCCAACCCCGAAGAAGTCTATACCAAGGGCCTCGCGTTCATGAAACAAAAGTGGGATAAAAGTTGAGAGTTGAGGGTTGAGAGTTGAGAGTTGAGGGAAGACACCTTCCGCTTTACGCGGCCTTTCAGCCACACATATCTATATGTCGCTACTCCGCGGCTTATAAAATAACATGACAAAACCAGATCTGTCCCTCAACCCTCAACCCTCAAGCTTTATTGGAAGACTGCATAACCACCACCGATGGCAATCCCTTGCATCAGTGTTCCGGTGACGCTCAACTTCGGTGGATAGATGTAGAACGGAACGGGATCGCCGGGTAAACAATAACCGGCATTACTTTCGTAGTGACGGAATGGTTGTGTCCCTGCGTGGTACGGCAGGAAGAACACGTCCCAATAAAATTTGCTCAGTTGCAGGACAGGTGTAGCAGGTCCCACGTCCCAGCCATATCGGTCGAAGTTCAACTGTTCGAAGAACGGCCGGTTGTAGCAAACGTAAGCCGGCTCGACGAGTTTGACCCTTCTCGGGAATCGTCTGGGCTGATATGGTTCTTCGGAAATCACCGGGTCGGTGGGATAGAGCAGGGGTTTGAACTCGTTGTTGTCCCGGGCTTCTTGTTCGAGTCTTTCCTTGAAAGTACGTTCCGACTCCAACCGAAACAATTCCTCCGGACCAGGAAAGTCTCGTTGCGTCAAGAGAGCCGACCGCCGCGTTCGCAGTTCGGCCAGGCTTTGTTCTGGGGGAGCCGGTTTTTTGCCTCCACGTCTCGGGAATCCCCCGCCCGTCGGATACGTCGGGATTACCGAACGGTCTGGGAGCGGTATCGGTCGGACGTCTTCCAAAGTTCGTGGACGAGGCGGCACGCGAGTAGATCCATCGGACTGCGAGGTAAACGTTGCCCTCGGCGATCTCTTCCTTGCCGGTGTGGTCGGCAACTCCCTCGACGATCTCGGTGAGGGGGGAGATTTCGTTTGCGAAGGGACCGGTGGGACGGCGTAGTTCGGGATTGGCCGCGTTGGCTGCGGTAGCATCCTCGGCGGTTGCGAGGGCGCTGTCTTGGGTGGAATGTCAAATTCCAGCGACTTGCTCGGCGAGGTCCGCGGCGGAGGTTCCTGCGCGACCGCACCGGCCTCAAAGTAGATTGTTTTTGTTTCTGTGGGTAGCCCCGGATCCCGGTACACCGGAGTGAATTGTTGGGCTTGGGCGACTCCGACAAACCAAAGCAGAACGCCAACCGTAGAGAGACAAGAGAGAGCGGCCAACCAACCGTTGGCTCGCCTGCTCCGATTTGTCTCCCGGCTGTGGCCGCTTGGTTCTGTGTCAATAGTCACCATCGGAACTCGCGTGTTCCGCGCGGGAACTGTAATTTGGCGCTTCATGCGTGATAACGATGTCATGGGGATGACTCTCCTGTACCGAGGCACCACTGACCGAGATAAACCTCGTCTTGGTCCGTAGTTCCTCGATCGTCCGTGTCCCGCAATAACCCATCCCGGCACGGAGTCCGCCTACCAGTTGGTAGACAAACGGGGCGAGGGGCCCTTTGTAAGGCACGCGGCCTTCGACGCCCTCGGGAACCAACTTGACGCTCCGGGGAGCACCATCCGGTTCGCGATGCGAACCAGAACTTCCTGGTGGGTGGCTTTGGCGGTAGCGGTCGCTCGAACCGGACCCCATTGCCCCCAACGAACCCATGCCACGATACGTCTTGAAACTGCGACCTTTGTAGATGATTGTCTCGCCCGGACTCTCGGCCAAACCAGCCAAAAGACTTCCGAGCATGACCGAATGAGCCCCGGCGGCGAGAGCCTTGGTCATGTCTCCCGAATAGCGAATGCCTCCATCTGCGATCACGGGAACGCCGGTCCCTTCCGTTCCTTTCGTCGCGTGATAGACGGCCGTCATTTGCGGGACACCAACGCCAGAAACAATCCGAGTTGTACAAATCGAGTTGTGAACGATGGCATTGTCGGCAATGAAACTGTGCGTTGGACAATCGACTTCGATATCGTAGACCGGGACGGCAACTCCCAGCTCTCGCAATCCCAACTTTTTCACGCACAGAAAATCTTTCGTCTGTCGCTTCGAATGCGACACGTTCAACCGAGACTTATACGACTCGTGGCAATTTTCCGCATTCGCATTCAACAAACCGCCAGCCGAACCTGGTTCCGTGCGAGCGTTCGGGAAACTACCTTCCAACAGAAAACACAAGACGTTGAACAGTTCTACCAACTGCGCCGAGGTGTTTCGAAAACTTATGCGACCATCGCTGGCGATATGCCCATCGCTGTCCACCAACCCATCGAGCAATCCCCGCAAATATAACGGATTAGCAGCCAGGAATCGCTTGGGGAGATGTTTTTCGTGGCGCTTGCCGAACAAAAACATCATCCGCGCCCATTGGAGCGAGTAGAAGTGGACGTGATAGGTGCTTTCGTTTCGGATGACCACAGGTTTTACGCCTGAGACAGACTCAAGACACCTCGTAAATTTCTCGACAATTTCGTGCTCCGTTACCCCAAAGTACCACGACACTCGCCCCGTTTCGGAATTTCGGTTGGGAGCTAGAAATGCGTGTCCGTCTCCCAAGAACGTCCCAAAGACATAACCGAGTTCATACGATTCCTGGAACTGCACACGGTATCGACGCAATTGCCTATCTTTCCGAAATGCAAATTCTTTCAGATCAATTTCAAAACCATCCGGAATCTCAAAGGCGATATGTCGTGGAAGTAGAAAGACATCTTGTTGTGTTTCGCCAACTGGTTTCCATTTGACTTTAGAAGTCTTGCTTCGGGTCCGTTTTTCCAACAGGGCCACATAACCTTTTTTCGCGAGAGTCTTGGCTGTGCTGCAGTTAAAGTCGCCCACAAAGTACTGATGATCCGGTGTCACGATCGTTTCGCGAAAGGATGCTGTATGCCGCAGCCCGACCACCTCGCGAATCCCGGTGCACCACGCGCGAAGGACAGTCACCGGTTCGCCATGGCGATTAATAACCCGATCCCCAGCCTGGATGTCTTCGATGTTTTTGTACGTCGCATCAGCCATGAGCACTCGTGTGCCGGCTGCAAAACAGCCCGGTCCTATCCCGGCCTTCACCGCATCGGCTCCGGCTTCGACCAAGGCTCGGGCTCCTTCGATGGTCGCGATGTTGCCGGCAATAATGTCAATATCAAATCGCGATTTGAGTTCTCGAATCGTTTCAATCACGTTCTCCGTGTGCCCATGCGCCGAATCCACCACCAGAACATCGACGCCAGTTTCGATGAGCGAACTCGCCCTTTCGTAATCCAAAACTCCAACGGCACCACCGACGCGAAGTCTTCCTCGCTCGTCCTTACAGGCGGACGGGTAGCGTGTGAGCTTGTCGATGTCCTTGATGGTGATTAACCCCTTCAGTCTGTATTCTTCGTCAACGAGAAGGAGTTTCTCGACCTTATTTTCCATCAAAATCCGTTCAGCCGCTTCGAGCGTGGTATTTTCTGGGGCCGTAACCAGATTCGTGGCCGTCATCACATCCGAAATTGGCACATTATCGCTCGGCAAAAACCGTAAGTCTCGGCGCGTCAAGATACCACGGAGCCGCCCGTTCGTCGTGATGGGCACCCCGCTGATGTTGTGCTCGTGCATGATGGCCCGAGCGGTCGACACCAACTCTTCCGGCGGCAGCGTGATGGGGTCGGTGATGATCCCGTTCTCGCTCCGTTTCACCTTGTCGACTTCGGTCGTTTGGCGCTCGATCGTCATGTTCTTGTGAATGATCCCTATACCACCTTCCTGAGCGAGTGCAATAGCAAGATCGCTCTCGGTGACGGTATCCATGGGACTCGAGACGACAGGAATGTTGAGCGTGATGTTCCGGGTTAATTTGGTCCGCACGTCGGCTTCGCGCGGTAAGACGTCACTGTGGGCGGGTTCGAGAAGGACATCGTCGAAGGTGATGCCCTGATATGCAATGCGATCTTGCATGAACAGTCTCCTTTGGGCTTTTTGAAGATTATAAGGGAACTCCCCAGTGCAAAATCAATACCAGTGTCTTGGGAGTGCAGTTGTTGTGTTCTGGAGGTCCTCCGAGTACAAAGAAAAACGCTTACGGGAGCGAACAGTTGAGAATAAATCCCCAGGGCATCGAATCCATGCAACCAGAAGAATCGGCCTTCATCATGGCCATCTGCTTAGACCCGGACAACGACGCCCCTCGTCTTGTTTACGCTGACTGGCTCGAAGAAACAGGAGAACCACTCCTGATCGCGCGAGCCGAGTTCATCCGAGTCCAGTGCGAGTTGGCGAAACTCGACGAAAAACATCCTGGACGTCCAAAACTCAAGAGACGCGAAGAGGAACTACTCGGGAAAAACTTGAATTCGTGGATGGAACGTGAAATGCCAAAGGAGCTGTTGCCTTCTTGGCAAATCTCCAGATGGAAAGGAGTGTCCCCTGGCTACCCCCTCCTCATGGAGTTGGGTCCGTTCGAACGTGGATTTCTGGCCGAACTGACCATGCGTGAGTTTCAGCAAGATCTTGTCCTGCCCGGTGAAGTCCAAGCAGCGTTGGAAATGACGCCCCTCCGCAAGCTGAGCCTCGTCACCAGTGGAGGGACGGGCTTGCCGGCAGGAATTGCAGAAGTCGAAACGACAGCGAGCCTCCGCGAACTGATCATCGACGGCGAAGTGGATTGGGAGTACGAGTTGGTGAACGACGTGGAAGAAACCGCACCCCTTTGGTCGTCTCCAGCTTTCGCCACTTTGACTTCCTTGAGTTTGTTGTATTACGCAGAACCGACGGTCCTCGGTATCGCTTCGGCTTCCAATCTCGCTTCTCTCCAAAGGCTCTCCCTTTGCGAGAATGACTTGACGCCGGAAGGTCTCGCCGAAGTTTTTCGTTTTCCGCATCTCAGCAATCTGCGGGTTCTCGACCTGCAAAGGAACTTCCTTTGGTGCGAAGAAGGATTCCGTTTGCTGCTCGAACATCCCGGTCTGGACAACCTGGAAAGAATTGACCTGCGGTCCGACGAAACACCAGTGGAGTTCCCCGAGCCCGAACAAAATACCATCGCGAAATTACGCGACCGATTTGGGGAGCGTATGTTGTTCGAGTAAAACGCTACAAAGCGAATGGGGACATTTCAGATTCACGCTCCACCGAACTGTACGAGAGTTAGATTCGGCGACCATCTTGGCGAGTTTCAACAGGGCAACGACGACGGCCTCGCTGTGGTGGGTGCCGTTTCCTTATCCCAACAACAACAAACCGGAAAGACCAGCTTCAGAGCAGTAAAGTGTCACACGAAGACGAAAACAAAAAGGAAAACTACCAAAGCGGCATCAAGTCGCGGCACTCCAAAATAACACAAACAATGGCACACGGAGTGTACCTCCTACTATGCCCCCATTCTCACTGGTTCTATTTCCGTTCGAGCGCGAGTCGTAAAAAGTTCGTGATGTAAGGGCCGCCTTCGTTGGACGGCTCGGTGATTTCGCCGTGGAACTGGGCTCCGTAGACGACTCGCGACTTACTGTGCAACGTCTCGATGTATTTGGAGCGGGACGTGACGACGTACTCTTTGGGTAAGGAGAGTGGACTCGCCGCCCAGCTGTGGACTTCCGTCGCGTGGAATGGAGATGAGATTCCTCGGAAGATTGGATCGTCGCGAAACCTCTTGACGATGTGGATTGGTGGAGCTTTCTTGCCTTTGCCTTGGAAGTAGGCGGACTCATTGAGCCATCCCATGTGTCGAACGTACGTGATGCCGTGTGCCATGCACAGGTATTGATGTCCGGCACAAATGCCAAGCAAAGGAATTTTGGTTTTCCGAATGAGTTCGAACTCGCCATAGAACTCGAACATGGGCATGTATTGGTATTGGGCATTGCTGCCGCTGCAAACGATGGCGATTGGTTGGGGATTCAACTTGCGGACCATACGGAGCGAGACTTGGTGATGAGGGACGACGACCGCGCGGAGGCCGAGGTCGTTGCCCTTTTCGATGAAGTGTGCAAGTCGTGTGTATGTGCGGCCGTCGAGCTGGTTGCCGATGACCAAAACGTAGCGGCCCTTGGGCACTTTTGGGAGCGGGGGTACTCCGCGTTTGTATGGGATCACGGCTTGGAGTTGCACGTGGAGCCCGACGTGACCGGTTATGCGTAATCGAAAATAGCGTGCCTTGACCGGAGTCTTGAGATCAACGATGTTGCGGAATGTGTCGTTGCCCTTACGTATCGTTTCGCGGATCGACGTCCATCGTTTTGCATCATCGCTGTGTTGCCATACGAAGTCGGTAAGACGGCCCAACTCGTTCTCCGGATTGGACAGCATCCAGAACCTCGTGATCGGGACGGGATTTCCAAAATCCAATGTGACCCAGTGTTTGGCGTTGTGGCCGAGCGGTGCTGATAACCAATACGTTGGCTGTCCCTCGTCGCTCCAGTCGATGATGTTGGTCGCAATCTTTCCGGACGACACGGTCACTTTTTTGGGTCGCACGCGGACGAGCTTCATGAACGTTTTGGAATTCGTGGCGTCGACGAAGAAACGAGTTTGGGCCCACGGTCCTTTGTTCCCTTTGGCGTCAGTCGCGCGGACTCGCCAATACCACCGTCCAGATGCGAGCGCCTTGTCCGCGGGGATTTGCATTTCTGTGATGTATCGATCGGTTTCTTTGATGTCGGAAAACGTGAGAGACTTTTGATTCGGAAAGGTGGGATCTTGTGACAATTGATAGTCATACGTCCGAGGAGACACGCCACCTTCGGCATTAAAGATGGAGAGCAAAGGTCGTCGACTCGTAGCGACAACGTCCCAACTCGGGTTGTTGGTCAACTTTGGCTTGGAGAGCGCGTCCTGTCCGGCAGCGAAAGGGATGGGGAGCGCGAGCCAAACGAGCCCAATGAAGGCGAGAACAATCGTAAGGTTGCAAGCTCGTCGCATGTGTGCCCCTTAGATGGAAGTTATTTTCAGAGTCAGACGAGACGCAAACTCTCTCCGAAGTCTCTGGAATAAAAGTGTTACTCTACCACGGCTGTTCCACTTCCCCCAGAAAAATTTCGAGGTGCCACACCTCCACCATCTATCTATTCAATTCTTTTCTCATGCGTATTCTCGGATGGCTACCATAGAACGACAGATGAAATTCAGCTGATCGGATGTAGTTACGTTTAGCTCTCTTCTCCGCCACTGATTAGCAACTTTTGAAAACACCTGATCGACAGTGCTTGCGACAAGCCGCGACCGAAGCGGGGCGACAAAATCCATGAAGGTGAGGGTGCCCTCGACGCCAGACCGGTAGAGCCTGCAAGATAGAAAGCACCCTTTCGGCTGGCGCGATGGTCCGCAACTCTGCTTGGTTTTCGCAGTTTTTCTCTGGATTAGTTGACTTACCCTATCGGTTGTCCGAGAATACACATTGTACTTTATGGGTAATCCTCCTTTGTTCCTGCCGATCCGAGGCCCCCGAGCGGTCTATTCCGATCGAGTTACTCCCACTCTCCAATCTAATCACGCAAGCAGAACAAGGTGGAAGTTTTGGTGCACCTCGAATTTTGTCAGTCCGCGATGTCCTTTGGGAAGAAAGGCTGTGGACTGAGTTCATCGCAAACACCTTGTTAATCTTGAGGAGTCGTTGATGGTACTGCGTTATTGTTTGGCCCTCCGCAACGCCATTGTTGCTGGTGGGGTTGTTGTGAT
>CAYYUU010000147.1:0-10753 GCA_964474955.1 uncultured Alcaligenaceae bacterium
ACTCAGGACAGGATTCTCCCTCATAGCCGCGCAAGAAGAAATTGATCAAGCAATCTGGAAGATCAAAATACTCGCAAAGCGGGAGGAATTTAGCGTTCAACCCGAAGAGGTTGTTTCGACAATCAAGGAATTGTTGGCCGCGGAGTAATTCCATTCTTCAACATGACTGATGCGAATGATTGGGTGGGCCTTGGCTCACCTTTTTTCTTTTCTGTCCTACCAATTCAATCGCTCAGCCCATTGGACACCCTTCGCTATAAATGCGTCTAGTCCCGTATACTCTCTTTTCTTTCGATAAACCTCGCCATGGCAAAATCAAAATCCAAAGCATCTGTGCGAAACCTTGTCCTGGTTCTAGGCGATCAACTGAACCACGATTCGGCGGCTTTCGATGACTTCGACAAAAAGCAAGATGTAGTCTGGATGGCCGAGGTCCCACACGAATCGGAGCACGTCTGGTCGCACAAAGCACGGATTGCTATTTTTCTGAGCGCGATGCGGCACTTTCGAAATTCGTTAAAGCAAAAGCACTTTCGTATCGAGTATCGCGAGCTTGACGATCCCAAGAACCGGGGAAGCTTCGCCGCCGAACTTGCGGATGCCATCAAATGTTTGCAGCCGGAAAACCTCATCGTCGTCGAACCCGGTGAGTGGCGAGTACAACACGAACTCCAGAAAACGGCCGACCAATGCGACGTTCCTCTCGAAATTCGGCCCGATCGTCATTTCTTATGTTCAAAGGACGAGTTCGTGAAATGGGCGAAAGGCCGCAAGCAACTCCGGATGGAATTTTTCTATCGTGAGATGCGCAAACGATATAAGACACTGATGAATGAAAAAGAGCCAGTCGGCGGCAAGTGGAATTATGATGCCGACAACCGAGGGACATTCGGAAAAGGCGGTCCCAAAGATTTACCCGAACCAATCACGTTCTCACCGAATAAAGTCACCAAGGAAGTTCTGAAGCTCGTCGAAGATCACTTCGAAGATCACCCCGGATCGCTCGAACATTTTGATTGGCCCGTTACACCACAAGATTCTCAACAAGCCCTCTCCGATTTTATCAAACATCGACTTCCCAACTTTGGCGAGTATCAAGATGCAATGTGGACCGACGAGCCGTACTTATATCACTCTCGCATTTCGGCAGCGTTGAACCTCATACTGTTGGATCCACGAGACGTCATCAAGGCAGCAGAAAGGGCATACGACGACGAGCACGCTCCTTTGGCTGCCGTCGAAGGATTTATTCGCCAAATACTTGGTTGGCGAGAATACATACGTGGGATTTATTGGCTCAAGATGCCGGACTATGCAAAGAGTAATGCGTTAGACGCGAATACCCCTCTCCCCGATTTTTACTGGACCGCCGAGACCGACATGAACTGTCTGGCCCAGGCTATCGGACAAACACTCGAATATGGTTATGCCCATCACATCCAACGGTTGATGGTGACAGGATTATATGCGTTACTTCTCGGTGTCGAACCGAAACAAATCCACGAATGGTATCTTGCTATCTACGTGGATGCTGTCGAATGGGTCGAGTTGCCAAACGTCATCGGTATGTCACAGTTTGCCGACGGTGGATTGCTCGGCTCGAAGCCATATGCCGCGAGTGGAAAATACATCAAGCGGATGAGCAACTACTGTGATGGATGTAAGTACAACCCTAACAACTCGACCGGCGAGGATGCGTGCCCGTTTACGACGCTCTATTGGGATTTCTTGATGCGTCATGAACAACGACTCAAGGAGAATTCCCGGATGACGCTCCAACTCAAGAACATAAGCCGGCTCAGCAAAGACGAGAAAAAAGAAATCCAGAACCGAGCGGAGGAATTACGAAACCCTTAGCACGTTCCAACCTGACGTTTTCACTAGCCGAATATTCCGCTACATTAGCTGCGGAAGCATCACTCCTTCATCGCGAGCCCCGAAGCACCATGACGAAAATCGCCATCATCGGCGGAACCGGCTACACCGCCCTGGAACTTCTGAAAATCTTGATTCCGCACCCGCACGCGGAAATCGTCGCGGTCACGTCTCGCTCTGAGGATCGTCCGCGTGTTTCGGACGTGCATCCGTCACTCTTTGGACGTATCGACCTGCATTGTGAGCCCTTCGACGTTGACGAGTTGGCGAAAAAAGAAGTCGAGTGTGTGTTTGGGTGCTTGCCGCACGGCGTGAGCATGACAACGTTACCGCAGTGTTTGGAACGCGGATTCCGGGTTGTCGATCTGAGTGCAGACTACCGACTCCAAGATCCAAATTTATATGCCCAGTGGTATGGCGAGAGCCACGAAGATCTCGCTCACTTGGCTCAGGCCGTGTACGGCCTTCCAGAACTCTACGGCGAAGAAATTGCCCAAGCTCAGCTCGTCGCAAATCCGGGGTGCTATCCGCAGACGGGCATTCTCGGATTGGCTCCCCTTGTGGCGGGAAAGCTCATCAACTTGCGTTCGATAATCATCGATAGCAAGAGTGGAGTCTCTGGTGCGGGCCGCACTCCAAAGTTGACGAACCTCTTTTCCGAGTGCAATGAAAGTGTGGCTGCCTACAACGTGGGGAAACACAGACATCGCCCAGAGATAGAACAAGCCTTGACGGACGTGGCGAAAGTCCCCGTCGAAGTCACATTCACGCCTCACCTCATTCCTATGGATCGCGGAATCTTCAGCACGATCTACGCCGAACCTACTCGTGCGATATCATCCGACCAACTCCTGGAACTATATCGCGAATACTACCGAGCGGCTCCGTTCGTGCGTATTGTCGACCACCTCCCGACAACGAAGTATACCGCTTATACTAACTATATTGATATCACAGTGAGAGTAGACCGTGAGCGACTCCTTATCCTCGTCGCAGAGGATAATTTAGTGCGAGGTGCCAGTGGTGTCGCGGTGCAAAATTTTAATCGTATGTATGGATACGAAGAAACAACGGGACTCCTTTGAGACGCAGAACCAATTAATCAATAAGCGTCCAGTTTGTGAGCACACCGTAGGGTGTGACTAGGAGCGAAGCAACGTTGGCGCGGCCACAAGACAATGGTGTACCTACGCTACGCTTGTCACACCCTTCAAAAACAACAGCTTACTTCTTCATCTCCACGAGCCAGATATTCCGGTAATAGACCGGATTCCCATGCGCCTGGAGGTAGATGGTTTGTGGATTACCTCCACGACGGAAATTCACGTTGTCGTGGACCTTCACGCCGTTATGCCAGATGGTAGCCACGACTTGGCCTTTCTTGTCGAGCTTGTATTCCGCATCGAAAGTTTGCCAACTCAGGGGCGGAAAGCACATGTTGATCCGTGGGGCTGCGAGCCCATATAGAGCACCACATTCGTTCCGTTTCCCTTCCAACGCGAAACTGTCGAGAACTTGAATCTCTCTGCCGTTGATATACGTGCCGCTATTTCCACGGCCCTGACCGCGCCCGTACGGTCGAAACGGAGTCCGAAACTCGAGGTGAATTTTCTTCACCAAGTACGGTTTTTTGCTTCGCGTCCCGCTATGTAACAAATCCCCCGCAACGATCTTGCCGCCATTCCAGGCATCGGTGTTCTTTCCGTCGAACAACACGATGGCTCCTTTCGGTGCCTTGGCTCCTTCGGTTTTGCTCTTGCGGTGAATTTTTCCCAACTTCACTGTGGAGCCGTCGTAATTGAGCGTCATTTTTCCGTCGGCAATCTTGCACTCGGTTCCCTTGGCTTGGAATGTGGTTGTCCCTTCGGAGTCGGTCTTTCCGGAGACCCTCGATCGTGTTTTGGTGTCCCAACCGGCTCCGGGGAGTCCGCCACCCAGAATGTACAGGTCGAACTTCCCGCCACCGAGGGCCACGACTTGGGCCGCAATTTTTCCTTCTTGGTTCTTCGCGACTGGAACGTACTCGCCCTGGACCTTGAAATCAGGGCCGGCCTTGGCCGGGTCGATGTACGTTACATTCCTTTTTCGTTGGCCGCATGCCGTTTGCGAAATGGCAATCGCAACGACACACGCAATCATCATGGGATCTCTCATTGAATCTCCTCGCGGTGGTTGATGAGTTTGGAGGTACCGGGAACGTGGAGTCGGTAGTTGGTTGTGGGCGTGGGTAGGACAATACTTTCTGGAAAATACCAAAAAAGTCGCGCCGCACAAGGACGTAGTGAAAAATGATGCCGATGGGTTTTTTGCGGAGTTGCTGTTCGCTCCCCAAAAAGTTTTCGTGTTTGTCGGCTGTTCGCTCCGAAAAAAGCAATGTCCCAAATATGGCCAGGCATCGCCTTCGATTTGCTCATTGGGCTACAATAGATGATGAATTGTTACCTTGTCAGACAGAGCAATCAGCCGATGTTGGAGCGACTCGGACTGCTGATCGGCCCCGCCAGTTGGGTTTCAGAAACTCCCCTTCTGCCAGGCGAACAACCACGACGACTCCCGATGCGGCGTTCCCTGGCGCGGAGCGTGTGCGACCTGCACACCGGAGAGGAGTTGGGCGTGGTGCGGAGTCGTTCTTCGCGCTGGTCCCTTTTCGGATGGCTTCGGAGGCGTCACTGGTTCGTTCTCGAAACCGAGGACGAAGCGTTGTTGTGCTCACTCCATAGCACCTGGGGAGTCTTTCGTTCGTGGGACATCCTGGACGCGGAAGATCGCCTCGTTTGCACTTACTCAGGCGATTATCTTTTCGACAGCAAAGGCAATGTTGGTGTCGCCCTGGAGAAAGTTGGAGTGCCGGGCGGATGGACCTTTCTCGGAAAAGGTGGGACGAAATTGGGATCGGTCAACCGCACTCCCTTGGGTACTGAGTTGGTCTTCACGCCTTTGGTGCGGAATGATCCGTATGCGAAAATGGGGTTGTTGGGAGCGACACTTGCAGCGACGGAATCGCGTATCGTCACCCGACCGGAGGAGGTTCTCGCGAACTCCGTTTAGATGGTGATTTTTCGCTAGGGCAGTCGTTTATCAGGCTGCCCCAGCGAAAAGCAACCTTACCGAATACAACTCCGATTCGTCCGAAAGCCCAGGAAGCGTGAGATCATGGCCGCTTCTACTGCAGCTTTGCCTCGACAGAAGTTTGCCCGGTCATCAATTCCAATACCGTTTCGAAAGCCACTTCGGGCGCGGGGTCGAGGTCCACTTGGGCGTCGATGTGAAAGCGCAGACTTGTGTCGTATTCGTTCTGGGGATCGAGAATCATTGCGCGGATGTTTTTCAGTCGCGGTTCAAACCGGCTGATGATTCCTTCGACGATCTCGGCGAGTCGTTCCTTATCACTCACACCCTCGACTTGGACAGACGCCATGTCGGGCATGCCGTAGGTCAACACTGAATTACGAAGCTCCGTCCACTCCTCGGGAATGTCGGTGTAAGAGGGGTGGGTGTTGAGCAGTTCTTCCAGGTCACGCCGAATGGCGTTGACGATCAACTCCATGTCAAAGATTTGCTCGGGCGTCTCGTCTTCTTCGCTCATGGGCTCGAGGAGTCGGTCGAGCATCGAAGGCATCGCCCCCTGTTGCGGTTCCTGCTTGGCCATGAAGCCCCTCCCGTTATTGTTCGTCTTTCTGTTGCTTGTTGGCCGTTTCCTGTTCCCTCTCCTCGACTTCATCACGCAGGTGCGCCACGACGGCGCGACCGAACGTCCCGGCCCCAAAGTAGATGTCGCGTTGGATTTTCCCATCGACGTTTTTGGTCCGGATGTGAAACGAGGAAGCTACGAAAGGTTCCGTCAGTGGGAGTTCTCTCCAATGGGCTTTGCCCGTCGCCGGATCGAGACACACGATTTCGCCTTCGCTACTTGCCACCAAAAGTGTTCCATTGTCCAATTGGGGGGAACTAACGATCGGACAAGGTGCGTTGTTGTTTGAGGGGCTTTTCATGAGCCGCTTCCAAACTACTTTTCCGGTGAAGCGATTCAAGCAATAGCAATGCCCATCGCGGCAACCGAAATAAACGTGCATCTCATCGACGATCGGTTGCGTATGGACTCCGCCCGGCACTTCGTGGGCCCACACCAGAGTTTGCCCCGTCTTCGCGTCGAGGCAAATAATTTGGCCTCTGGGCGCTTCGGCCACAGGATCACTTATCAGATCTCCGTTGCCGAGTGCAAAGTACACGAAGGGCTTGGCGACCGTGGCCCGAGCCCAACAGGGCAAGTCCGTCTCTCGTTTCCAGATTTCTTTTCCTGACTTCGCGTCGAGACAAACGACTGCCGTTTCGGATCGATCCCGCAATTCTTGTCGCTCGACTCCGCTGCCGATGTAGACCCGCCCATCGACGACGACGGGACTCGCCCCGACGCGGAAGATTTTGCCGGTCTTCGCGAAGTCATTGCGATAATTCCAATGCACCTTTCGGGAGTTCGCGTCGAGAGCGTAGACGCCTTCGTTGCCGGCCCCGAAGTACACAACTCCATCGGCGACACAAGGGCTGGATTCGACCTGGCTGTTCGTCGGGAAGTCCCAAAGTTTTACTCCCGTCTCGGCATCCAGACAATACAGCTTGCATTGCGGGCTGTAATGCAAGCCCTCACCGATGTAGAGTTTTCCGTCCGCCAGGCAGGGAGACGAATACGCAGGCTTCATACGCTGTCCGTCGTCGAATCGCCAGATGATGTCGCCCGTCTTTCGATCGAGAGCGTACACCATTCCGTTCTCGCCGGCCTTTGTACGGGCCGCCGCAGCGTACACTCGTTCCTTGTCAGCCGTGGGCGTGGAAAGACTCATCTGAATACCGCCAAATCCTCCGAATGGAAGATTGTATCGGTCGTCAGAAAGGTATTGCACGACGACTGGAATCGAGGCGTCACCGGTCGTGATTTCGGTCGGCAGTTCTTGTTGCGGAGGAGTCTTCAAATAGACGAACACAACGAACGTGGCCAGCGCCGTGAACAACATGATCCCTTCGACGGGGAGTCGCCCAGGCACGCTGGCGAACGAACGACGAGCAATCAAACGTCCCAGCTTATGAAGCGTCGCGGCCCACACGCCAACCGAAAGGGCAAGGACCATCGCCCACGTACCGGACAACTGGGGCTCGGGCCAGATGAGATACAACACCAACATCACCACGGCACTGAGCGAGAACAACCAAAGGACCGCGTGTTCGGTTTTCGGCGGAGCTTCCGTCGGTGGCGGCGGAATCGTGATCTGTGGTTCTTCGGTTGGCGTTTCGGCAAGCGGTTGTTGTGCGGGAACGCTGCTGTGTTGTTCCGAAATCGCCGTGGACGTGGACGCCACCGCGGCAACGTTCTCTTTCGCCGGAGCTTGATCGGTCCGCTGCGGGTCCGGCGACTCGATCGGTTGGTCGAGTTGTGGATTGAGGATTCGAAATGCTCGTATGAATGACAAACTGCGCCACCAAGCCCAGACGAGCCCGAGCAGAGTCACGAACGTCATCGCGACCAACAGACCGTTCGTCGATCCGAACCACGTTTCCGCGATCTGGGGGCGAAGCCACCAGTGAACCAGCGCGAGCAACGAGTTGATGCTCAGAACGGCAAAGAACGCAGCCCACTGGCGAAAGAGATACCAAACGCCTCCGAATAAACTCGGGAACAAGACTCCCAAAATCGCCAGCGGCCCACCCATCCCCAACGTTGGAATCACGGCAAACAAGTCGATCATCACGGCCTCAAGTCAAAGTCTGCGGACGTCTTCTTTCTGTTGAGTGTATCAATACAGACGAGAATGGGCGCGGGGTGGATTGGGGAGGAATGGTGGAAGGGAAAAAGCAAACGGTGAACGATGCCATGTCCCCGAGGAGACGACTATTCATTTCTCGTATCTCTGCAAGCTGATTTGTTCAAGGAAGAGTGCGTTTGTCCGTCCATTTTACGGAGGTTTGCGATGCTCTTCTGTGACGAGGTGCCTTCCAACCCCTTTTAACCAGACACGATGGAAGTCGAATGCACCTCGAACACCGCATCCTCGACATCGTGCGTCATACCCTTGCTCCGGACCCACGACGTCCAACCGATTTTCGCACCTCGATCACTCCCGGCAGGTCCCATTTTGCAAATCGGCACTTCCTCGGCCTTGAGGATCAACTGCGCGTCGACGTCGTATTCCAAGCCCATATAAAGTCGCACCAATCGGGCGAGTAGAAAGATCGATTTGCTCTCCGGGCGAGGCGTTCTGTCGGGGAGGAACTGGACGAACTGGTCATAGCTCAACGGGCCAATACGAATGCGAATTTTGCTTTGAATGTCCCAAATCTTGTCGCCAATCATGGCATCCATTCCCATCGCGTTATTTCGCGGGGTGCTGGCCAACGCCGAGAGCGTGTCTGGTTCCAACTTCAACCACTGTCCGCAAAACTGCATGATCTCGACGGGAATTTGAAAATACTCGGCCAATAACACTTGCAGAGAAATGGCGTTGCGGGGGCGATGCGCGAAGAATCCCCCAAAGCGAAAAAGCGAGAGGTCGTCGATCTGGGCGAGCGTTCGCTCCTGGCCCGGCGTGGTCTCGTCCTCGCAGGTAATGCGAAGACGGTTTTGCAAACCCGGCGTTCCCATCCCAATGAAACTCGAAAGCGTTTGGGTGAACGTGTCGAGTTCGGCCCGAGCGTGATCCCCGCGAGCAAACGGAACGTAGAACCGATATTTTTCCCAGGCCCGATAGAACAGAGAAATCAGGCGGTGGTTGAATGCGTCCAACCAATCTCGCAAAGCGAATTTCTCGGCGAACCGACCATGCCGCTGAACTCGCAGCAACATTTCCGTGTAGTGGACCGGCAAGACGCCTGTGGGTCCGGTCAAACCCATGAAGTTCACGATGATCCTTGGGACCGAGGATGCGTCTTCGGGGAATTGAATCTCGTGGACGGCACTGGACGGAAAGGCCAGGCTAGCACGAGCACACACGCGGGCAACTTCCTCGACGGTAGAGGCCGACTGACCAAGGGGCGATCGATCCGGGTAGAGAATTTCCAGAATGCGGATGATCTGGAAAAAGTTGAAGACGAATGGCTCGGTCAACAAACGATGCGTGACCGACAAGCGGGAGACGTCGGACAACGGAGCCGGGACTCCAACAACACCTGTCACATTCGACCTGGCGAGGACTGCTTCAGAGGTCTCGTTGTCGTTTATCGGATTTGTTTCTCGGCTGCCCTGGGGTTCCATTTTCTGACATATCCTTCTTCTCGCGAGTGCCGCACCAGTAGCTGGCTGAACGAGTTGACACTCGAATACAAACCCAAAAATCGCTCCAGGACGCAGGCGAAGAAAAATGCTCCGGTCCCCACATATTTTTGCACATCCAGGTCGAGTGTAAATTCGATTCCGCGACAACGGCCCATTCGTTTACCGTCCCACACGGGTCGGACGACCGGTCGGCTCGTGAAGTTGGTGATTCCATCGATGATCTGTTGGGCAACGGCGGCGTGTCGTTGGTTCTCGTCGCCGGGGTGCAGCCACGCACAAAGCAGCAGCGTTTCCTTGAGCGCGTGGATGCCCTCGGTTTCGTTGGACAACGGCAGATGATTCAACGCAGTCTGGGAAAGCAGCCGCCACAACGCCGCCTTTCGTTCCGACAAGGCTGGAGGGCGTGACGAAGTTGGAGCCGTGAGTAAATGAATGCCGCCGCGAAATCCGCGAGCATCTCCCGACAGGACCAACCATTCGCCTGCGCGGAGGGCTCGGGATGGCAAATCGCGATTCATGCAAGTCGTGTGTACGGTGATGGTCTCTTCGGCGGGCTGCGACGGATCGAAGTCCTGATTCACGAGCACAAGATAAACGTCCGAGTCGGTCCTGCCGTCCTCGGCGCGGCCCGAGCGTCGACTGGCATACCAGAGGGCCTTGCGGTTATTTCGATCTTCGCCATATCGAAACGAATAGAAGGGCAGGTACTCCGTCGTGACGGCCTGGTTGGGTTCGAACACGCTAACGGAATCGACAGAATAAATCCCTGTGGTTTGCGGGGCTAATCGATCGACCTGCACGGGGTATTCGTACTTGGTGTGAGATAACCCAAATGGTTCGGCGAGGTGCGAAAACAGATTGATCACCGGTGTGCAACCAAGTTGAAACATCTTTGCCGTCACGACTCGCGCAAGTTCTTCGTAAGGCTGATCCAAAAAACAAATGACTTCCAATTCTGAACCGAAGCCGGCGCTGGCCACCCGATCGAGCCCTTTCAAATCGACAAAGTGGAATTTTCTGGGGAAGCAAAAGAACTCCGTCAACAATCGATAACCGACGAACGATTCGGGCGGGAAAGGAAGCAACTCTTCGTCAACGTCGAAGCCAACCTGCGCGAGGGCTTCCTCCGGTTCGAGCAGAATGTTGTTCGATGGATTCGACGGATCGCGGAACATCACACGAATCGTGCCGTTGAACAGCAACTCGTAGAGATTGGCGACGGACTCGCCGTCGGCCTGGAGGTACAGGCGGAGTGATTCCAGAGGGAGTTCCGCGAAAGATACTCCGGCCTCACACTCAAGAACGAGCCGCAAAACCGCAAGGGTATTCGGCACCGAGGGCAACTTCGAACGCAGCGCTGAGGATCGCTGGATTTTGGCTTCTTTGATGCGGAGGGGCCATAATTCCACCGGATAGCCAGTCCGCCACAAACACGACCTTGGTGGAGCGCCGACTTGTCGCGAGGACAGTGAGGTTCCCTTGGGAATGCGCGTCGTCTCTTCGCTCCAGGAGCCTGCTTCTTTCGTGAACTGGGCTATCGCCATGGATGGGACTGGACGGAGGAGGTGGGGATAGAGAATCCCGAGCAGGGCTTCTGGGAGATGTTCAAAATCAGTA
>CAYYUU010000148.1:0-10716 GCA_964474955.1 uncultured Alcaligenaceae bacterium
GGCGGAGATGACCAACATCGGATTGCCGGTCCCAGCCGGATTCACCATCACCACCGAGGTGTGTACTTACTTCTACGACAACAATCACCAGTATCCGCCCGAGTTGAAGGATCAAGTCGCCGAAGCTCTCAAGAAGACCGAAGAGGTGATGGGAGCGAAGTTCGGCGATTCGAAGAATCCGTTGTTGCTCTCGTGCCGCAGTGGTGCCCGCGAAAGTATGCCGGGCATGATGGACACTGTTTTGAACATCGGGCTCAACGAGAGTACCCTCCAGGGGATCATCAAACACACTGGAAATGAACGCTTTGGTTGGGACAGTTACCGCCGATTCATTGCCATGTACGGTGACGTGGTGCTCGGAATGAAAAGCTCCGGCGAGAACCCATTCGAGAAGATCTTGCACAAGATCAAGCACGAGAAAAACGTCGAAGAAGACATCCAACTGACGACCGAAGACCTCAAGAAAGTCGTCAGCGAGTACAAAGCCGCCGTCAAAAAACATACCGGAAAAGACTTCCCCGACGACCCGATGGATCAGATTTGGACGGGCATCGACGCCGTCTTCAAGTCGTGGAACAACAACCGAGCCATCATTTACCGACGTCAGTACGGCATCCCCCACGAGTGGGGCACCGCGACGAACGTCCAGGCGATGGTGTTCGGAAACATGGGTGACGATTGTTGTACGGGCGTGGCCTTCACGCGTGACCCGGCGACGGGTGAGAACGTATTCTGGGGCGAATACCTCATCAATGCCCAGGGGGAAGATGTCGTCGCCGGCATTCGGACGCCCAAGGAGATTTCCCAGCTGAAGACCGACATGCCCAAGATGTACGGAGAACTCGAGACCATCCGCAACAAGCTCGAGGCACATTACAAGGACATGCAAGACATCGAGTTCACGGTCCAAAATAACAAGGTTTGGATGCTCCAAACTCGAAACGGAAAGCGGACCGGTTTTGCCGCCGTCCGAATCGCCGTGGACATGGTCGAAGAGGGATTGATTCCCGAAAAGGAATCCCTGAATCCTCGCCGCGTCGCACCCGACGCTCTCAACCACTTGCTCCAGCCGGTCTTCGATCCCAAGTCCAAGAAGCAGGCGACCGACGAAAACCGAGTGCTCACCAAAGGGATCAACGCGGGCCCCGGAGCCGCCACCGGGCGCATCAAGTTCGAAGCCGCCGACGCGAAAGCTCACGTCACCCAGATTGGCAAAGGAAAGCCAGAGGCCCAAGTCATCCTCGTCCGTGAGGAGACTAGCCCCGAAGACATCGAAGGCATGCAAATCGCCACAGGCATTCTCACGGCCAAAGGTGGAGCTTCGAGTCACGCCGCCGTCGTCAGTCGACAAATGGGGAAAGTCTGTGTCGTCGGCTGTAAAGAACTGCACATCGACTACGGCGCCAAGACACTCAAGGTCGGGAACACGACTTTGAAAGACGGCGACTGGATCAGCATCGATGGTTTTACGGGCGAGGTCATGGCTGGCCAAGTCGAGACACGCCCGAGCGAAGTGATTCAGGTCCTGATCGAAAAGTCGCTGAAGCCGGAAGAGTCCCGCGTCTATCAGCAATTCGCCCACATCATGGAGTGGGCCAATAAACACCGAAAACTTGGCGTTCGAACCAACGCCGACACGCCAAAGGATGCCGCCGCCGCGATTGCCTTCGGGGCCGAGGGAATCGGCCTTTGCCGAACCGAGCACATGTTCTTCGAAGAGGGCCGGATTGATGCAATGCGCGAAATGATCCTCGCCAGCGCCGTCGAAGACCGAAAGAAAGCTCTCGACAAACTCCTTCCCTATCAGCGAGAAGACTTCGAAGGGTTGTTCAAGGCCATGGACGGACTCCCGGTCACGATTCGTTTGCTCGATCCCCCTTTGCACGAGTTCCTCCCGCACACGGACTCCCAACAACAGGAACTCGCCGGCAAACTGGGTGTCACTGCTGACCTGATCAAGCGACGTGTGGCCGAACTCCACGAATCCAACCCCATGCTCGGCCACCGCGGTTGCCGTCTCGGCATCGTCTATCCAGAAATCACCGAAATGCAGTGCCGAGCCATTTTCGAGGCCGCGTGCAACGTCAAGCAGCAAGGCATCGACGTCAAACCCGAGGTCATGGTTCCACTGATCGGCTTCAAGACGGAACTGGCAGCCCAGGAAAAAATCGCCCGGGACACGGCCAAGAAGGTGTTCCAAGAAAAAGGCGTTGAAGTCGATTACTTGGTCGGCACGATGATCGAACTACCTCGTGGGTGTGCCGCTGCCGATCAAATCGCTAAGGTCGCTGAGTTCTTGAGCTTCGGCACGAACGACCTGACCCAGACGACTCTGGGTATCAGCCGCGACGACTATGGAACGTTCATGCCGTACTACCTGGACAACGATTTCCTTCCGAAAGACCCCTTCCAATCGATCGACCGAGATGGCGTTGGCGAGATGATGAAGATGGGTGTTTCGAAAGGCCGACAAACACGGTCCGACATCAAGCTGGGCATCTGTGGCGAACACGGCGGCGATCCGGATTCGGTGGTGTTCTGCCACGAAATCGGACTCGACTATGTAAGCTGCTCGCCGTACCGCGTTCCGGTCGCAAGGCTCGCTGCGGCCCAGGCTGCTCTCGCCGAGAGTAAGAAGTAAGAAAGTCGAGAGTCAAGAGACGAGAGTCAAGAGACAAGGCAGAAATACGGATATTACAGATAGCACAGGTTTGTTTTATCTGTGTTTATCAGTGACATCCGTGGTTCTTTTTTCTGGCTCTTTTTTCCTTCGCACCTTCGCGCCTTCGCGTGAGACTCTGTTTGTCTCTTGACTCTTGTCTCTTGACTCTCGTCTGCCACCGGTTTAAGTTTCTTTCATGAAGCAAAACGATCCTTTCCAAAAAGTCCTCGCCGCTATTTCGTTCGCGGCCAGGCATCATCACGGGCATCTCCGAAAAGACAACAAAACT
Organism: uncultured Alcaligenaceae bacterium; assembly: GCA_964474955.1. Classification (GTDB taxonomy): domain Bacteria; phylum Planctomycetota; class Planctomycetia; order Gemmatales; family Gemmataceae; genus CAYRFQ01. The sequence goes on from CAYYUU010000148.1 coordinate 2,952, forward strand.
CCTTACATCAGCCACCCGTATCGTGTGACTTTCATCCTCCGCGATTTGTTTGGTGTGACGGACTACGACATCCTCGCTGCCTGTATTTTGCACGACACTCTCGAAGATACGTTGGTGGATTTTGATGACTTGGAGGAGGAATTCGGCGCCGAGGTTGCCGAATGGGTGGGCATGTTGTCGAAGGATTCTCGGTTACCGTTCGAGAAACGAGAGCAAGCGTATTGCCAAGTGCTGGAAGAAGCACCGTGGCAAGTCCAGGTCTGTAAGCTCGCCGATGTTTATGACAACCTGCTCGATAGTGGAGGCTTCAAGCCGAAGCGACGAGCCAATGCAGTCCGGGGGAAGGCGCGTTACATTGAAGCCATCGGAAAACGCAACAAGCCAGAAGTGACGAAGGCTTTCGAACTCACATCTGCTTTGTACACACATCTCGCCGCGGAAGTCGGACTCGACACCGAATAAGAATTCCAGAAAAAACTGTTCCTGATATTCGTCGGTCGCTATTTGTAGCAATAGAATGCGAATCGCAATCGAGAAGTGTCCCGACTTTCCACTTTCGGAGGGCACAGCCGAGCATGAGTTCCCCAAACGACCCCAATTTCTCCGACGAACGCCGTGAACCACGATTTGGCGAAAGGCCGGATTACCGCGACGCCTATCACGACGAACAACGCCGTCCGCGACGTCGTGGGTCCTCGTACGATGATGTCTCCGATGATCGCGAGAGCTACGACGATGACCGCCGAAGACGGCGACCCCGAAGGCCCAAGAAGAAGAAAACTCCCATCGTGCTCATCGTGGTCATTGTCGGTGTTTGCAATCTTGGTTGTGGAGGTGCGCTTGTCGGCTTGCTCTTCCCTGCCTATCAACGTGTGCAGATGGCGAAAAAAAGGTTCAACAACGCAGCCCAGTTCCGAGAGATTGCCATTGCGTTCCACAGATATCACGACAAGCACAAAAAATTTCCCGCGCACGCCATTTACGGAAACAAGACACAACCTCTGCTCAGTTGGCGGGTCGCGATACTTCCCCAGCTCGGGCACAAGAGTCTCTATGACCGATTTCGCCTCAACGAACCCTGGGATAGTCCACATAACAAACGTCTGATTTCGGAAATGCCCGAAGTGTATTGGCATCCGTACTCCAAAGACGAAGGCGAGAAGTCAGACGGACTGACCCACTACCAAGTCCTCGTGACCAAGCGCGGGGCGTCGCCAAGTTCCATGTTCCGTCGCGGTCCGGATCAGATGCGAATTAGCAGGATCACGGACGGCACATCCAATACTCTTTTGTTCGTCGATGCTCCGATGGCCGTTCCGTGGACGAAGCCAGAAGATTTGAGGTTCGATCCCAATGGACCTTTGCCAGAATTTGGGGGGGTCTTCCCCAACGGATATAACATCGCCCTCGTCGATGGTTCGGTCCATTTTATCCGGTATGGAGCGGAACCCGACATGCGAGCGTTGATTACGGCGAACGGCGGAGAGGTTGTCAGGTTTTAACGAGGCGGTTCCGTTCTTGGTCGTTGAAAAACGAAAGAGGGATCGTCAGTGAGGATGTGTCGATGAAATTCGATGCCGTTCACAAATCGCTCGAACAACGCCATAAAGATCGAGCCGAGCCAACCATCCAGAAGGGAACTCGCTGGAGGCCATCGGCTGCTTTTCTGATCGTCGCAGGTTTCTTGGTGGTCTTGGTGGTCTTGGTGACCCTGAACTGTCCAGTAGGATACCGGCCTGGAACGTATCATCGTCTCGTTACGTGGAATCACTTGAGACAGTTAGCTCTGGCGTTTCATGATTACCACGATGACTTCGGGCAACTTCCTCGTCACGCCATCTACGACGCGAAAGGAAAGCCGCTCCTGAGTTGGCGTGTGGCCGTCTTGCCGTACCTCGAAGAAGAACAATTGTACGAAGAATTTCGCCTCAACGAACCGTGGGATAGTCCGCACAACAAACCACTTATGCGGAAAATGCCAGCAGTCTTCCATAACCAGGACCTCAAAAATGAGGAGTCCGCGGCTGGACTCACCCATTACCAAGTGCTCGTCACGAAACTCGGTCTTCGCCCTTCGACAATCCTGATCCTGTCTCCAACCCACAAACGGACGCTTGGAGAGGTGGCCCATTTGGATGGCAACTCCACCACGATTCTCATCGTCGAAGGGCCGAATCCCGTTCCCTGGACGAAGCCGCAAGACATCGAATTCGATCCAAAGACACCCTTGCCCGAGCTTAAAGGTGTGTACACGTACGGAGTAAATGCGGCCTTCGCGGATGGTTCGGTGCGCACTGTGACCGAAACCGATGCCGACCTACGCGCGTTGATTACAGTGGACGGTAATGAATGAAATCAGTTCTGATTGAGGGGATGACCTTATGGGGGACGGAAGAATCAGCCTATGAACTTTTCGCGGAGCGAGAAGCAACTTATTTCTCCGACCTCACGAGCGAAAGGCGATTAACAAGCGCGATCTGCGTAACGCACCTCGCCCGATCCAACCCCACGTTCTCTCCTCTCTAATCACCATCGGAATATCCTCCGTGATGTGGTACACTGATAAGGCATATCCAATCGCAGCAGCGCAGAGGAGATCACTGTGAGAAAACATATATTTGTCGTCCTACTACTACTCGTCTCGTGCCATATCGCTTCGGCACAATATGGAGGCCGAATCTATACTCGTCCCCAACTCCCACCAGCATTCATACTGGACAAGCTTAGTATGAAAGTGGCATGGTCCGGAAAAATCAAGACGAACGGGCTCAAGGACGGAATTGCTACGATCCAACATTTGCCTGCAGCCAACAAAGACACCAACGCCGACCTGGTTGTCCAAACCATCGATGGTTCCATCGTCGTGATGGATGCCGAAAACGGCGACTTGAAATGGCGCACCGACATCCGAATTCCTTTTGAGAGGATTGTTCCGGTTGCGTTCAACCAGGATAGTATCTTTGTCTTTCGGGCCGACTACGTCTATGCCCTGGCTCGGAAAACGGGACGGCATCGGTTCTATAAAGTGAGTTTTCTACGTGGACTCGTAAACAAGACGATTCAGCCGCAGCTGAGTGTCAAACTTGGGTATCGCCTGTTCTTCCCGCCGACGACACCGCCCATCGCGGACGACACTGCCTTGTATATCCCGTCGGGTCCGCGGATCGCGGCGTACTTACCTCCTTTCGTGGGACCGAAACAGATTACTGTGCCCGCCATCAATCCCGAAAGCGCTCTACCGCCCGACCAATTCGATTTGCAAAAGCTCAACCCACCGGAATTAAAAATTCTTTGGAGCAAACGATTCGTTGACTTCGACTTTGCTTCCCGACCGGTGTTGAGTAAGACGGTGATCACGCTGCCGGGGACGAATGGGCTCCTCTTGGCCTACACGTTGATCAAAGGAGAAGAGGTCGCCCGCTACAAAGTCTACGGAAAATTGAGTGCCCCGCTTGCTCAGTACGGGAGTCAGGCGTTCGTGGGAACCGAAGAAACGTATTTGTATGCCTTCGACGTCGAGTCGAAAAAAATCAAATGGCGATTCTTCTCTGGCGGGCGTATCAAAAAACGTGTCCATGCGACGTATCTGGACGTCTTCGTCACGCCCGAGAAGGCCGGACTTTGCCGACTCGACCGCAAGACCGGGAAGTTAAAATGGCGCAACCGAGATGCGAATCTGTTTCTGGGCGTCAATCAAAAATTCGTCTACGGACGCGACCGACGTGGGAACTTGCTCGTGATCGATTACTTGCGTGGGCGGACGTTGGCCAAGATGAATACTCGCGCGTGGACGTTCCCCGTGAGCCAAACGAACACCGACCGCTTGTACATGACCTCGCACAACGGACGGATCATGTGTCTTCACCTCGCCGAAAACGAGACGCCGGTGTTGCCCCGTCTGGATCCCGACGCGGAGAAGAAAAAGAAGAAAAAGAATGGAGATCTCCCGCCGATCAAGTGATCATGAGCAAGAGCGAGGACGCATGTGTTTTGGTGGCGATGTGCATTGTTGACATTCTTGGGAGTCGTACTTGGGCTCCCCTTTGTACTTCCCATTCTGGAATGCTCCGCCGTGATAGGGACCTTCGAGGTTCAACAAGAGCTCTCGCGCCTAACTTCCTTGGCCACTACAACGACAATTCTCATCGTCGCAGTTATTACGGTCTCGCTTCCAGTTGGTGTCGTTTCCGGTCTACTCCTCTTTCGGACCGACGTTCCTGGTCGGTCTTTGTTTCGCCTCATCACCGGACTGATTCTCTTCGTCCCTCTGCCGGTCTTCACGTCCGCTTGGCAAGCGGCCTTGGGATACGACGGCTGGCTTCTATCACTCTGGTTCCCTCGCCAAGGACAACCCTGGTCAGCAGGATTGTTTCCAGCCATCTGGGTCCACTCGTTGGCCGCCATCCCTTGGACCACGTTAATCGTGGGAGTAACTTCGCGGTGGGTCGAACCGGAGTTAGAAGAGGACGCCTTGCTGGTCTGCCCTGCTCCTTCGGTTCTACGTCGGGTGACGATCCCACGTTGTTTCGTGGGGATCCTTTGCGCGGCGATTTGGACAACGATCCAAGTCGCTGGGTGCATCGTCGTGACGGACATGTTTCAAGTCCGCAGTTTTGCCGAAGAGGTTTATCTCGTCTTGAACCAAGCCTCGACCGACGCCGTGAGCCTGGCCGTTTTGGTTTCTCTCCCAGCAATGTTTATCCTTTTGGGCATTCTTTTAATACTTCGGATAGGCGCTCATCGATTAATCCCCTCGCCTCGGTCGGCAACCCGCCCGCCATTTCGTTTCTCGTTGGTGAAGTGGCGCTGGCCTTGTTTCGGTGGACTGTTACTTCTGTATGCGTTCGTGTTGTTGCTCCCTTTGATCAGTTTACTCCACCAGATTGGGCTGGAGGGAACTCCATCGCAATGGTCGTGGGAAAGTGTCTTGAGACAGTTCCAGAAGGCTATCCGCGTATCTGGCAGCGAAATCGTGTTCAGTTTCCTATGCGCATGGGTTGTTGGCATTTGTTGTAGTTTCGGTGCGCTCGTTACGTGTAGCCTTACAACTCAGACGAAATATATCCAACATCTATTGTTCGGATTCTTCGCGGCCATCGCAGTAATGCCTGGACCTATTTTGGGACTTGGTTTGAAAAGTTCGATATTACTGGTGATATCAACAGTTCCTATGCCGCTAATCAAGAAGGCATTCTATTTTGGACCGAGTTGGATACCTGTCGGTTGGGCGTATTTTCTGAGATGGTTTCCCATAGGTTTCGCCATCGTGTGGCTCTCCTTCCGATCGATTCCATCTGCACTCAACGAAAGAGCTGCTCTTGATGGACTCACGACTTGGGGCCGACTTTGGCATCTTCATTTCCCTCTCGCCAGAAAAGCCGTGCTCGTTGCGACGATCGTTGTGGCAGCCCTGTCGCTCGGCGAAGTCAGCACAAGCAAATTAGCCTCAACACCCGGTGTCCAAACGTTTTCGATGGTCGTGTTCGACCGGATGCACTACGGCGTGACGCAAGAAGTTGCCGCGGTGTGTCTCGTTCAGCTCTCGTGCGTCGGAGTCTTGGGGGTCGTTTTCCTGGGACTCGGTTTCTTGGCGAGAAATCATTTCTGGACATCCAACAGATGACGCAGCCAACGTTACCCGCGTAGAATAAGGGTGGCATTTGGTTTGTACCGCAAGGAGACCCCTATGACCACAACTCGGAACCGCGGGCTCGGGGATCGAACGAATAATACACCCTCGGAAAAACCGATCACCGTGTTGGACTTTCTGGCCGCGAAAAAGAGCGGCAGAAAAATTACCATGTTGACGGCCTACGATTACACAATGGCGCGGCTGCTCGACGCGGCAGGTGTCGATTGCTTGCTCGTCGGCGACTCGTTGAGCATGGTGATGCAAGGTAACTCGACGTCGATTCCCGTCACGATGGACGAGATGATCTACCACACCCGCCTTGTGAGCCGTGGAACCGCAAGGGCTTGCGTTGTCGCCGACCTTCCCTTTCTCTCGTACCAAACAAGTCCCCAACAAGCCGTGGAGAACGCCGGTCGATTTCTCAAGGAAGCGGGAGCCCACTCCGTCAAGCTCGAAGGAGGCGTGCGAGTCGAACAGGCGATCCGGGCCATCGTGGACGCAGACATCCCAGTCATGGGTCACATCGGCATGACGCCGCAGTCATTCCATCGACTCGGAGGATTTCGAGTCCAGCGTGACGCCGCGAAGATCATAGACGATGCCAAAGCCGTCGAACAAAGCGGCGCGTTCGCGGTCGTAGTCGAATGCGTCCCGCAAGACATTGCGGAAGAAATCACAGAGCTACTGAGCATCCCGACAATCGGAATTGGGGCCGGTTCGAAATGTGATGGGCAAGTCCTCGTCGTGCACGACATGCTCGGAATGTTTCCGGACCTCCAACCGAAGTTTGTCAAGCAATACGCGAGCGTCGGCGACATCATTTCGGATGCCGTGAAGCGATATTGCCAGGAGGTTAAAGAGGGCAAGTTCCCAGCCACCGAGCATACGTATCAGTGAGAGGAAGTAGTAGGCACACTCCGTGTGCCGTGACCAAAGGTAGTAGGCACACTCGGTGTGCCGTGACCAAAGGTAGTAGGCACACTACCTCTCGAGTGCGGGAAATTTTTCTGGCAAGTTGGTGTGATAAGAATTCCGACAAAGGATTGTTGGTGGCACGTCCCCGAGCGCAGCGAGGCGCGTGGTCTTTCTCAGATCCCAGGAGACACCCACGTCCCTCGCTGCGCTTGGGGACGTGCCACCGACGAAGTTGCCCGAAAAGTTTGCCACATACCACCTCTCCCTACTATATCTTTATCGTTGCACTTCCGTTGCCTCCCGAGTATCACGGAACTTTGAAGTTCTTTGACCTCATTCCAACTGGAGTGCCACCCAATGAATAAATGGATTCTCGCGGCGAGTCTTGCCGCGTTCATCTCGCTCGGTTTCGTTGCCTGCGCGGACGCCGCGGGCAAGCAGAAGACCAAGAAGCCTAACATCATCTTCATTCTGGCCGACGACTTGGGTTATGGAGACGTTGGTTGCTACGGCCAAGAGAAAATCAAGACCCCGAACATTGATAAACTCGCGAAACAAGGCATGCGGTTCACACAAGCCTACGCCGGGAGCACCGTTTGCGCACCGTCTCGTTGTACTCTCATGACCGGGAAACATACCGGTCACGCTCGAATCCGTGGAAACGGTCGAGTTCCGCTTTTGCCTGGCGATGTCACAATCGCCGAAATCCTCAAGCGTGCCGGATACACCACCGGACTCATCGGCAAGTGGGGTCTCGGCGAAGCTGGTTCGAGCGGAGTGCCGAATAAACAAGGTTTCGATTATTTCTACGGGTACTTGAACCAACACCATGCCCATAACTATTATCCGGACTTTTTGTGGCGGAATCAGAAAAAGGTCGAACTCCCGAACGTTGTGCCAAAGAATAATATCGCCACGAAGCGTGTTGCCTACTCGCACGACCTCATCACCGACGAAGCCTTCAAGTTTGTAAAGAAGAACAAGGATAAAACGTTCTTCATGTATTTGGCCTATACGATTCCTCACGCCAACAACGAACGGGGTCGCATCAAATTCAAGGGCTTGCCCGATGGGATGGAAGTGCCGAGCGATGAACCCTACTCGAAGAAAGATTGGCCCATCCCGCAGAAAAATAATGCTTCCATGATAACTAGGATGGATCGAGATATTGGACGATTGATGGAGTTGCTCTAAAATATAAGACTAGCAGAAAACACG
>CAYYUU010000149.1:0-10715 GCA_964474955.1 uncultured Alcaligenaceae bacterium
CGTCCGCAACGTTCAACACCGTCAGCGACAAGCTCGTCGACTCCGCCACCTAATCCGACGACTTCTCTCGAAAATTGCGCGAGCTGCAAGAACGATCTTGCAGCACTCCAGTTCCGATTTTACCCCGAGTGCTTGGCTCGGGGTTTTTCTATGTGCTGATCAATCTACTCATCGTCTTCTTCGAAACCTCGAGACTTCCAAAAGCTCCCGCCCAAGGCGAAGACAATCACGAACCCAATTACCCCGGCCCCAGCCGCCAAGTAGAACGTAAACCGATGAGGGACGAAGGGCAGATACATCGGTGCGCCGTCGGCCGCGCGAATCTCCATCGCGCCAAGAGAAGTTTTCGGGATACCTTCCGTGAGTGGGTGAGTCACGAGCCACCCTATCGTGATGAACTGCAAAACGAGGAGCGAACAGAGAACGAGGAATAGCCCTTGCCGGAACCACGCTTGTCGAAAGATGCTCGTACTCAAGGCCATCAATATCAACGGGATGGTCACTAGTTCACAGGCCACTTTCGCCCAGGCAAACGTTATGTAAGGATAAGAAGTGGACCACATCGTTACCCACATCACCGCGGCCTGCTTCTCGATGGACATCCCCTCCAAGGATGCGCCGGAGAACGTTAGGAATCCCCATGCCTCATAAACCGTCATGGCACCCAACGTGAAAAACAATAACAGCATGGCGATCAGGCGAAAGATGCTGAAATGATAATCGAGCAATTCATCCCGATCCTCTTTTCTGGGAGGTCTTGGTCGATCTCGTCGGCGAGGTTCCGGGGAGCGTTCTCGCCTGTGCCGGGATGGAGGCTCGGCTATTTCGAGTTTGATCGGAGCGAGTTCTAGCGGCGGTGGTTGTGCTGGGGGATTGGTCCGCTGTGGTGGAGGTTGTCGCCCTGCTGAATTCGGAGCTGGCACGACCATCACATTCTTGCAATGCGGGCATCGTGTTTGTTGTCCGGAATATTGGCTGTCGATTTGCAGCATGCCGCCACAATGTTGGCACGAGAACTTGAGCATCATGGCGAGAGGCCCTTTTGCTGGGAGGCGATCGGATTTTGGGAAGTTGCTTTTCGCTCCGCGAAAAGTTTGTCGGTGTTTTGTATTTTTGCAGCTCGCCTCTCCGAGTCGAGTTTTGCTTGGATTGGCCGAAAACGATCCGACTCGGAGAAACGGGGTACAAAGACAATCAAACGGGCAAGTTGTCTGTTCTACGGAAAAACAATCCAAACACTTTTCGCCGAGCCGAAGGCGACTCCGTCTGCCCAGCTCGATGCACCCACGGAACTATGGTTCCGGCTGATTTTCTCAACCTACTTGGGCAGATCGTCCGATTTATCTTCATGGAAAAACATACCATTGACCCAAAGGTGAATCGTTATGGTTCGAGATTGCCCCCAGTGCAAGATGATCAATCCTCCCGAAGCCCAGCGATGTGATTGTGGCTACGACTTTGCTGCTGGGATCGTCAAAGGATCGTACTTGACCGAAAAGGACCAAGAACGATTCGATCAAGAACGCGCGAAGAAATCTCGACAGTTCGCGGTCGTGAGTTTTCTTGAGCGAATGTTCCGTATGCGAGGAAAAAGGGCCAAAGCGGAATAAGAGGGCAACACCAGGGCACCACCGGTTCTTTCCGTCTCCGCATCCACCTCACGATAGCGGCCGACGAAGCCCCTTCGGATAGACATTCTTGATGGTGCCCTGAACCCTCCTACCCCAACTGATCGGATGCCCCGAAACAGTCATCAAAACCCACCCGGATTCCCCGCTTTCCCTCAGCGGATGACCTTGGAGATATTTTTCGAGGCGTTCGTCGTCGGGCTTGAAGTCGCAGACGTTGTTGGCGTCATCCTTCCTCAAGGCTAGAGCCAAACTGTGTGACGGTTCGAGCCTATCGCGTTGGACGGTTCCGACCCACAATCCTTGACGGATCACTTTGAGTCCCCGCAACGACGGAACGTCCTCGGCCACCGCGTAAAGTTGATCGCCGACCATCGTCAGAACCATATCTTCCAGCGGATTTTGCCGGAACGTCTCGGCCACAAACTTTTTCCAAAGTTGACGAACCCGATGCCGAATCGGTTTGATGTCCGACTTTTTCGGCTTTCGTCTCTCATCTCCAGCCCGTCGCAAGACCGCCACAAAATGACCTTCGCCACGGATTCGATGAGGCCAAAACCTGGCCGTGAAAGCAAGGTCTTCGCGCTGCCTATCGGGTGGCACCCAATCGGGACGACCGGGCGAACTCCCAGCTAACGTCACTTCCTCGGGCGAAAAATCGTCGCGCTCATTCAGAAATTCAGCAATAACGATTTCGTTTTCTTCCGGAGCGAAGGTACACGTGCTGTAAACCAACACTCCACCGGGTCGAACCAACTCCGCCGCGGTTCGGACGAGTGCTCCTTGTCGAGTCGAGCACCCTTGGACAGACTCTTGCGTCCACTCAATCCTCGTGTTCGGGTTTTTACGAAACATGCCCTCGCCCGAACAGGGAGCATCCACAAGGACACGATCGAAGATGTCGCCGAGTTTGTCGCCCAAACGTTCCGGCGTTTCATTCGTGATGATCGATCGACGAGTCCCCCATCGTTCCAGATTACTTGCGAGCGCTCGCGTGCGGCTCGTTTCGATTTCATTCGCCACGACAAAGGCTTTGTCGTCGGCGAGCGAACAGAGGTGCGTTGTCTTTCCTCCCGGCGCCGCGGCCAGGTCCAGCACCCACTCACCCGCTTGTGGTCCGACGGCTTCCGCCACCGCCATCGCAGATGGTTCTTGCAGATAATAAAGCCCGGCGGCATGAAACGCATGTTTCCCGGGAGAAACCTCCCCATTCAAGAAAAAACCCGAACGACACCACGGAATCGAATCCAGCTTCCACAGCACCAGTCGTTGCAGTTGATCTGGATCGATTTTCAAAAGATTGACGCGGAGTCCCGGAGTCGATTTCCCTTCCAAGGCGGCGAAAAACTCCTCGGCCTCCCGGCCCAGGAGCCCTTGCATTCGCCATACAAAATCAGGAGGGAGGTCTATCACGAGGGTTCAATGCTACTTCTTCTCTCGAGAACACCACTCACGCCAAGCGTGGCGGACGACGGCCAGGAACTCTTGGGCAAACTTGGCCCCATTACAAAGAGTGGCTTCGACTCGTTCGCGTAAGACGGCGCGGAGCCCCAGCCGCCATGAATGATTCTGGGCAAGCCAAACGGCAAGTTGGACATATTCGGTGTGATCTTTCGTGATAAGCTCGTTCAGCCCCACGTTTTCCAAGTAGCTCGTGGCATGCCTGCCCGCGAAAGTGTTGCCGGTCAACGTGACGACGGGCACCCCCATCCAAAGTGACTCGCAAGTTGTCACTCCGCCCGAATACGGGAACGGATCAAGGGCGATGTCGAGCTGCCCATACCAATCCATTAATTCTGCCTGTGCTGCCCGACCGGAGAGAGCAAGCCGGCTTCGGTCGATGCCGTGACTGGCAAATGACTGGAAGTAGCGATCTCGGATCGAACGTTCATCTAGTCCGGCGTATCGCAGCCACAACCGAGACTCTGGAACTTGATGTAGAATCTCCGCCCACGTCCGAACTACATCAGCGTTCAGTTTGGCGGGATTGTGGGCACCGCCAAAGGTAATCTGTCCAGAATTTTCCCAGCCAGAAAGACCTACGGCTGGGGCGTTCTCGGGGGGATCGAAACAGGCATAACAGCGAGGCAGCCGGAGAACTCGTTCGCGGTAATGGGACTTCTCCTCAGCAAGAACGTGATAAGCGTCGGCGAGAATGTAATCTATGGCCACCAATCCGGTCGTCCCGACGTACCCGAGCCAGCTCATTTGCACCGGAGCGGGCTTGCGTCCGAAAACAAGAAGCCGTCCGCCGTCGGCGTGTCCGGACAAGTCAAACAAGACGTCGATAGCATCCTGGCGAATTTGAATGGCGAGCGACTCGTCGTCGAGCCTCCCACAACAACGCCATTCGCCGCTAGATTCGAACCGAGGCCGCAAACCATCTGCACTGTCATTGCTGCAGTAGAAATAGAGGTTGATTTGAGTTTGGTCGAGTCCTTCCAATCCACGGATCGAGAGCTTTCCGACAGGGTGGTCGGCAAGTTCGGCAACCACAAAGCCGAGCCGCAAAGGTCGGTCCGGGTCCGCCGTGTTTTTGTGAGGGGTCCAGAAAGACTTGAGCTGTGCCGCATGTCGATCTTGCCATTCGGCGTGCTGCGTGGCGAGTTCTTCGGCGGTCACTCCGACTTCGTATTGCCGGGTCAGAAGCATGTTACTGTGGGCCAGCGAGTACTGCGGATATTGTCCAATCGCTCGCTCGAAACAGTCGAGGGCTTCCAGGACACGTCCCTGGTCGCGGAGTGCGTTTCCAAGATTATTGAGGCACAAAGGATCGTCACCGCGATACGCGAGAGCACTCCGATGATGGGCTTCGGCCTCGGCAGGACGACCGAGACGACGGACGACCGTCCCCAAGTTCGTCCGGGTTCGCGGGTCTTCGAGTTTGAGCGCCAAAGCCTGGCGATAGCGATTTTCTGCCGACTCAAGGTCCCCCAAGTCGTCGAGGATTCTCGCCAGGTTATAGTAGTAATCGTGTCGTGCGGGATTTCGATCGATGGCCCGTCGAATCAAGTCCGCTCCGTCACGCGATTTTCCCTGGGCACTCAGCACGATCCCGAGCAACTGCAAGGCGTCCGGATGGTCGGGCTCCACACGCAGCGCTTCGCGGTAGAGTCGCGCGGCCTCATCGAAGTCGCTGACCTTGTGCTTGCTCAGAGCTTGCTGGATGAATTGCCCCGCCTGCATCGCCGCGCCTCGACCTCATCCCGAAACGGAACTGATCATGCACCCACTGCCGACTGCAACTTTTCCCATTGTTGGCGTGCGACCTCCACGACTTTCTCGTCTTCGAGCTTGGCCAACGGGGTGTATCGAGGATGTCGGCCATCCTTGTAGGGGTCATTGCGTGCGGCGTTATAACAGGCGATGAAGGCCCATCGAGGATGATCGCTCTTGTTCTGATCGCTGCGATGGAGCAAGTTGGAGTGGAAGAAAATAGCGTCGCCGGGTTCAAGCTCGCAATACACAAGTTCCAATCGTTCGAGAGCAGCGTTGACCCGTTCGAGGTCGGCGCCCGTTTGGTCGCCGACGGGACCGTGGTCGATGCGCCCCATCAAGTGCGATTCCTTGAGCACTTGAAGACACCCGTTTTCTTTGGTCGCACTGTCGACTGCCATCAAGCAACTGGCCATCAGCGGAAATAGACAGCCGTTGTTGTACCAGTAGCCATAGTCCTGGTGCCACGTCCACGCACCACCAACTTTTGGCTCTTTCTGAATCATCTTGTGGTGATAGTGATAGACCTCGCCGCCGAGCAGAGTTTCCATCGTGTCCACAATTCGCCGACTCTGGACAAGAGCGCCGTAAATCGTATCTTGCGGCACCTCGTTCTCGACTGTCAGTTGGACGACACCACCTTCGCCATCGGCCCGACCGTACGCGGACTCCTTGAGAGCGTGATCGACCCTTGCAATCTTCCCCAACAAGTCCACTTCTTCGGAACTCAACATTTGACGTGCGATGACAAAACCGTCCTTCTCGAATTGGGCGATTTGGTCGTTATTGATTCGCCAAGCGCTCATCGTATTTTCCTCCAAAGGTGTGGTTTGTTGTCATCCTATCAGAACCATGGACCGAAACCAGACCACACAGAAAACGTTTGCGGTGTGCTGTGGGGTGGTAGTAAACTCCCTCTTACCTGGTCGTAAATTGACATACAGAGAACTGTGCGAGAGATGAAACGGAGAGTGTCGTCTTTCGCGAGGCGAAAGAATGCCATTGGTTTTGCAGTGTCGTCTTTCGTTTCGCGAACGGCGACACTCCTTTGTCCTCCTCTCCATCAAGTTATGCATTGACCGCACTTCTCTATCGAACTCATCAAAGGAGCTACCTCTCATGCGCAGTCAAATGGTCTGGCTTTGGTTTCCGCTGTTTATAGTTCTCGCGAATGTTGTCACTCCGGTGACAGCGGACGCCGGAACCGCGAAGAAAAAGCATTACAACATTTTGTTCCTGTTCGCCGACGATCAACGCCCCGACACCATCGGAGCGTGGGGCAATGAACACATCCAAACGCCCAACCTCGACAAGCTCGTGAAGGCCGGGATTTCGTTTCGCAATGCGTATTGCATGGGGTCGATGGGCGGAGCCGTTTGCGTCCCGAGTCGGGCGATGGTCATGAGTGGACGAACCCTCTTTCGAATCAATAATCGACTCAGCGGCATCCTCACCATTGGCCAGTACCTTCGCCGACTCGGATATCTGACGTTCGGAACCGGGAAGTGGCACAACGGGGCCGAATCGTTCGTCCGGAGTTTCGATCTCGGTCCGGCGGTCATGCTCGGAGGGATGTCCAACCACTTCGCCGTCCCGTTGAGCCGCATGAATGACGATCGAAAAATGAAAAAGATCGATTCGAAAGGCCAACATTCCACCGAGATCTATGCGGACGCGGCGGTGAACTTCATGAAGAATTACGTCGGCAAGAAGAAGACAAACGGCAAACCGATCTTCATGTATGTGGCGTTTCAGGCCCACCATGACCCTCGCGATGCTCCGAAGAAATATCGCGAGATGTATTACAAGAACCGCCCGCCGCTGCCCAAGAACTTCATGCCCAAACATCCGTTCGACAATGGACAACTCCGAGTCCGTGATGAAGACCTCGCAGGATGGCCCCGAACAAAAGAAATTGTCAGGGATCAACTCGCCGAATACTATGCCCTCATCACTCACATGGATGTCCAAATAGGTCGCATCATCGAGGCCCTCAGAGAAAGCGGCGAGTACGAAAACACAATCATTGTGTTTGCCGCTGATCACGGGTTGGCCGTTGGGTCGCACGGACTCCTTGGCAAACAAAATGTGTATGATCACTCGATGGGCACGCCCATGATCTTCGTCGGGCCGGGCATTCCACAGAATCAACAACGTGATGCGCTCGTTTATCTGTTCGACATATTTCCGACGCTCTGTGAATGTAACGATTTGAAAATCCCGAATGGCGTCGAAGGAAAATCACTCTTACCTGTCATTCGTGGCAAATCCAAGAAAGTACGCGACTCCATCTATTTAACATACCGCATGCTACAACGAGCCGTTCGGGATGGTCGATGGAAACTCATAGCCTATCCCAAGATTAATCATTTCCAATTGTTTGACTTGAAGAATGATCCTGCGGAACTGAAGAACCTGGTCAACGATCCGAAACAGGCCCAACGTGTCGTGCGTATGAAAAAGTTGATTCTGCAGTGGGAAACCAAACTCGGAAAAAAAGGAATCCCCCTCACCTCCAAGAACCCAGGGCCCAAGGTCACCGACTTCACCAAGCGACCACGCAAGCCAGACCGCTGGCAACCGAAATGGATTCGCAAGAAATATTTCGACAACTCAGGGATGGCCCTCAAACTACGCTTGAGAGTTCCCACGAGGAAGGGCAAATACAAAGTTGCTTTCAAGCAACAAACGTGGGCACCAGAAAAGACCGCCATCATTGTTTGCGACATGTGGGACTCGCACCATTGTCCGAACGCCGTCAAGCGAGTCGTGGAGATGGCACCGCGGATGAACAAGGTGCTGGAGAAAGCCCGCCAACAAGGAGTCCTGATCATTCATGCGCCGAGCAGTTGTATGGAACCGTACAAGGACCATCCCGCACGCAAGCGAGCCCAGAACGCCCCTGCCGCGAAGACCCTCCCGAAAGAGATTTCGCGATGGTGCTTCAAGATTCCTTCGGAAAGCAAAGTGCGCTACCCCATTGACCAGAGCGACGGCGGTTGCGATTGTACGAAGGCTGAACAACTCGCCTGGGACAAGAAACTTCGCGAGCAAATGCGGAACGTCAAACATCCCTGGAAAGCCCAGATTGACATCTTGAAGATTCATAAGGATGATGCCCTCAGCGATTCCGGCGTAGAGATTTGGAACCTATTGGAACATCGTGGAATCGATAACGTGATTCTCGTCGGCGTGCATACAAACATGTGTGTTTTGGGACGACCGTTCGGACTTCGTCAAATGGCCAAGAACGGCAAGAATGTTGTGTTGATGCGAGACATGACTGACACGATGTATAACCCCAAACGACGTCCGTTCGTCTCACATTTTCGAGGAACAGAACTGATCGTGGAGTACATCGAAAAAGTTGTGTGCCCGACCATCACGTCGGACCAGATTATCGGTGGGAAACCATTTCGATTTGCGGGTCAGAAGTGAACGGCATTTGGTGGTATCGTAGGACAGGTTTGCAACCTGTCCAAAAGAAGAAAGGACAGGTTTGTAACCTGTCCTACGGTTCATCCCACTCAGAAAACTATTTCAACAAATACGGATCGAGCCAAACCGCTCTCGCGTATGTGTTATTCCCCGGGCAATAGACCCGCAGCATTAACACGTCGACATCGGAGACGTTCAACCGGCATGATTCCGTGTGTCGGGTCTCGGTGATTTTTGGGGATCGCCAAATAATTTTGCGGTCTCCAAGGACCTCGAAGAATACGTCGCCTTGGGGAGGCCGATTTCTTGGATCGTCCGCGATGGCGACGGTGCCGCGGAATACTTTGTATTTCTTGTCGAGTTTGTATGCGACCCAGGAAGCTCCTTTGCGGGGTGGATGCATCGAGATGCCCCGATGGTATCGTTGCCCACGCGCTTTAATGGGATCATTTCGCCACTCCACGTCCAACCCATACCCCAGGCGGCCATCGTTCTCGAATTTTCCGTAACCAACTTTCGAGCCCAATTCTTTCAACGTCGAGAGATAGACTTTCCTGAGTTTGCGATCTTCCCACGGAATCGGTTGGCTGTTGTCGACCGACCCGATTCTGTTGGAGTCGCTCCGTCGTGTTTTCGCCTTCGTGGGTGATTTCATTGCGACGAACCCGACCAACGAGACACCGCCACCGCACATCATGAACAACACGATGACGGCCGCCAAAGTCATGTACGACCCAGCCCCGATACCACGCGGAGTTCGTTCGATTTCCTCGCGTCGTGTGTCTCGATATCGTTCGTCTCGCAGGCGTTCCAACTCGTCGACAAAGTCTCGCGAAACGTTGGCGATGTCGACGCCGTCCTCGTCGATGTAGCTTGCGTGGACGGTAAAGAACTTCATCAGATTCGATCCGAGGACGATCCCAAAACCCATACAAATCGCCGCGATGATCAACGGCGCGAAGATCCAAACTCCGTTTTCGCGAAGAAAGATGCCCGTGAGGACGGCCACAAAGATCAACGTCACGACGATGAGTACGAGGATCATCCCCCACATTCGATTGCGAGCAAAGTAATCTTTGTGTTTGCGACAGACCGGGATCGCGACTTCGGCCGTCCGGATCATTCGAACGCGAGTGTTGGGGATCCCCAGGAACGTTGGGTGGTAGGAGTACTCGAACGTCTCGTGTTTCATCTTGGCATTCGCGCCGCAGACGAGACAGACCCTCGGCATTTCATCGGGGTCGTTGACTTCGGTCGGGTTCAGGTGGACGTTGGACACGGTTCACTCCAAGCAGTTTCGTCGAGAGGCGGGTTGTGCTAACGAAATTGGAAGCAAGAGCGCCTAGTTTCGCTAATCCCAAAAATCGTCTTTCCCCCTTCGTTTCCTCGGCCTGTCATCATCGTAATCATCATCACGGCGTCGCGATTTTCCTCGATCATCATCATAATCGTCTTCTCGCCGACGAGAACTTCTTCGATCGTCTTCGTCGTAGTCATCGCGCGGTCGGCGATCGTCGTAGTCATCGTCGTAATCGTCGCGCCGTCTTGACCTTCGTCCTCCACCAAAGGTGTCTTCGAATTCGTCGTCGGCGTCCCTTTGTCGTTGTCTTCGGCGTTCTTCATACTCCTCGTCGTAGTCGTCGTAATCGTCGTAGTCGTCCCCATCATCATCGGCTTCGATCGGTTCCCCTCGGCCATCGCGGATTTTCTTGACGCCGCTGGCAAATTCGTCAGCCACGTTCGCTAGGGAAAGGCGGCCTTGTTCAATGTCGCTCGCCCGGACCGACTGCATCGAGATCATGAAAGCTCCGATGCCTCCACCGATGATGGAGATCACCGCGCACGTCACCCCGATACCCATGACGTAGCCCATGCCACTCGGTCTCGTCATGCCAAAGATGGTCGACACGAGGATGATTCCCAGGACGCACAGAATGAACGGAGCAAAACAACAAAACAGGTAGATCGCCCGGATCATGAAGTAGTTCGTGTGCTCGTCGCACAGCGGAATGTGTGTGTCCATGGAGCGGACCAACGTCGTCCGGCTCCCGACCGATTGGGAGATTTGGAAGCGGTTTTTCTTCAACCGCGATCCCTCGGCCCCGCAAACGATACACGCATCGGGGAGCCTCGGCCTCGAACCAAGCTCACGCCCTCGCAAGATGATGTTGGCCAACTTCGCGTCTCCAAGGAATGATGAACGTATCCCCGAGTCAATTCGGTATCGTGTCACATTGCCGATGCGCCAAGTATAAATTGAACAGGGGGAGGATTCCAAGGCGATCTTTGCAGCGATTCGCTCAAGCGAACGTTGGGCGACACCAAGGCGACGTCTCATGCCGGATTATCGGCGAAGGGCGGTCGGAGAAAGTTGCTTTTCGCTGAGCGTAAAGATCCAGAGACGCAGCACTCTTCGCGGAGCGAAAAGCAACC
>CAYYUU010000150.1:0-10695 GCA_964474955.1 uncultured Alcaligenaceae bacterium
TCGAACCTGTGACCTACGGTTTAGGAAACCGTTGCTCTATCCCCTGAGCTACGGGCGCAAATTATCTTACTTCAACGACATAAATCGATATCAGTGAAGCACCGCCGACAACCCTACTAACTTGATTACTCCTCTACGGCCGCTGAACTTATCAAAAGTCCAAAATTCGTGATTCCAGTTTTGCCCTGAAAAATAGGACATGACTATGTGGGCGCGTGTGCATTGACATCAGTGTTGCCAAAATGATCAATAACGCCCCAGCCACTTGCTCGGGAGTAACTTCTATGCCAACCAATTCTACGGAATCAAAGTCCGCACGTAAAGCCAGCAAGGGCTATATGCGACCACAAAAACCCTCTCTTCGCTCATCCTTCGGGGCAACGGGCCAAGAAGATCCGCAAGAAAATGTTTTAGTTCGGCACCGAGATGTCTGTTTCCTAAGAGGTTGTCGACGATCCAATTAAAACGGTCCACACTAAGAAAGCGCTCAGCGAAACGGCGTACATGAGCTACGAAGTTCCAAACCGTGCGGGTCGGGCCGATGTCCCAAACGACTTCTCCGGTGGCCACCACGAAACTCGCAAAG
The DNA here is from genome assembly GCA_964474955.1 of uncultured Alcaligenaceae bacterium. Taxonomy (GTDB): domain Bacteria; phylum Planctomycetota; class Planctomycetia; order Gemmatales; family Gemmataceae; genus CAYRFQ01. Next base: position 587 of record CAYYUU010000150.1, read on the forward strand.
AGTGTCCGAGTGCCATGATGGATGTACTCGAATTTTGGCTTTTCGGGGTGACCGGGACGAGTTGGCTGGGTCGGGTGTTTGCGACCTAACGCCTGCATCACCGTCTTCTTGTCGAAGGACAGAACGAGTCGGTTCTGTTCGTAGTACTCCGGTGCCTTTTGATACAACGAACAAACCTGCTCGGCGATGTCGGAGAAGTTCGGATCATGGCTGTTGAGCCAGTAGACGCTAGTAAATCTTGGAGGCCCGAAAGGCTGTGTTGGACGAACCGTTCTCGCCGTTGGCCGACGGTGTGTCGGTCACCACAGGCTTGGTCGGCGATGACTTGGTCGGAAGGGTTTTGTTCTGTCGCGGCGAGCAACAAAATGATCTGAGTTCGAAAGACCAACGCCAAGTGCGTCGAGCGAGCCTGACACGATGACTGGAGTTGTTAACGAACTTCCTCCGGGAGTTCGACGCGAGAGGCAAACGGACGAGGCATGAGAACGCTTCTGGACAAACAACAAGGCAACAACAACCTTTCGAATCCATCAGGACAACTCCGAACACCTACGACAAGATAGTGGCGACGAATTTAAGGAACAATCATGTAGTCGGGCATGAATGTTCTTCACAAAAAACAAACATTCTGGGCTTTCCAGTCGGTCCAATCCTCGCGCATCCATAAGATAAACGATAGAATAAGCAGAGGAGGGACCAACCCATGAGTACGACTCCAGATCGAAATGCCTGGTTGAAAGGGAACGGCGCTCCGTGCAACGTTCCTTCCCCGTTAGTGAACCGTCCGGTTCGTTTGGTATTGGTCGGCGCACCCGGCGTCGGAAAAGGGACACAAGCGGAGCTTCTCTGCCAAACTCTCGGCGCCTGCCACTTATCGACCGGGGACCTGTTCCGCGCTGCCCAGTGCGAGACAAATCCTTCGCCCGCTTTGTCCCAGGCGTTGGAGGCGATGAAGAAAGGCGAACTGGTTTCCGACGAAATGGTCGTCGCCCTGGTCCGAGAACGCAATGGTTGTTTGCGGTGCCAGGGCGGATTTCTCCTCGACGGGTTTCCGCGAACCGTCCCCCAAGCCGAAGCACTGGAACAACTCTTGGCCGAGCAACGAGTCCACCTCGATGCCGTCGTCAACTACGACCTCCCTCTCGAAGAGATCGTGACCCGCCTGAGCGGACGCCGGACTTGTTCGCAATGCAGCGTCGTCTACCACATCCAGACACGCCCGCCCCAAACGGAAGGTGTTTGCGACAAGTGCGGAGGGACTCTCCACCAGAGAGACGATGACAAACCCGAAGCCATCCGCACACGCATGCAAACGTACCAAGAGAAAACGGCTCCCCTGGTCGAACATTATCAGAAGATCCAGAAACTGGTCATCGTGGACGCAGATGGCTCCCCAGAAGAAATTCTGGAGCGATCACTCCAAGTCCTGTCCGAACGCATCGAACCGACTTCCTGATGACCGGGCAGAATTGTCGAGAACTCCTGCCATCCTTTACTTTTCTTCCTGGCCGCAGGGCATTGCTCGTCGGAAGTTACAATTCGCTACACCCTCGCGCTTGCCTCTCTAGAATACACCGAAACACAATTATCCCGGTCTTTGCGGAAGGTCATCATGAGCGAACTGAACATTCGAAACGACGCGTGCGAACTGGATTTCTTGGCCTTGGGCGCAATGGTCCACCGACTCGACCCAGGCGTGTTGCCATTTCGCAAGGCCCAGAACTTCAACATTCACGTCTCGGGCGGAGAATTCAACGTCGCTGCGAACCTGGCCTATTGCTTCGGTCGGCAGACTGGCATTGCAACGGCGATGGTCAATAACGGCATCGGAGAATTGATCCAGGGTCGAGTCCGCGAGATGGGAGTCAAACCGTTCTACAAATTCTATGAGACCGATGGCGTTCGCGGTCCCAACATGGCGACCGTCTACAGCGACCGCGGCCAAGGCGTTCGGGCTCCGGTCGTTTTCTACAACCGAGCGAACGAGGCAGGGGCCTTACTCAAGCCTGGCGACTTCGACTGGGACAGCATCTTCCAGAAGGGAGTTCGATGGTTCCACTCGGGCGGAATCTTCGCGGCCCTTTCGGAGACAACAGCCGAACTGATCGTCGAAGGAATGCAAGCGGCCAAGGAGACCGGAACGATCAACTCGTTCGACCTCAATTACCGAGCGAAACTTTGGGCTTCCGTCGGTGGACTCGAAAAGGCACGTCCGCTCTTGAAACGAATCGTCAACGAGGCCGACGTCCTATTCGCCAACGAAGAAGAAATCCAGAAAGGACTCGGCATCGAAGGGACCGACGTCGAGTCCGAATCCAAGCTCGACACTAAATCCTTCTTTCAAATGATCGAGAAAGTCGTCGAACAATTCCCCAACATCAAGATGGTCGCCACCACCCTCCGCGAAGTCCACTCCACCAACCGCCACTCGTGGGGAGTCGTCCTGTGGCTCAATGGCAAGCACTATGTGAGCCCTACGGCCGAACTCGACGTCCTCGACCGAATCGGCGGCGGCGATGGGTCGGCATCCGGCCTGATCTTCGGCCTCATGGACGGGCGAGACCCCGAACAAGCCTTGCGACTCGCCTGGGCGCACGGGGCGTTGCTCACGACGTTCCCAGGTGATACGACGATGGCGAAGCTCGAGGAAGTCGAGGCATTCGCGAAAGGTGGATCGGCGAGGGTGCAGCGGTAGACCGTGGTGATCTTTCCAACCAAGCTCGATTCTTGTGGGCTTTTCTTTGGTATCATGAGGTCTGTGACATTCAACCACAATGGAGGGCAAATTTGGAAAAAATGACGCTCCCGATGTCAAAGACAATGCACTGATCAGAGCCGGTCACCAAGCCGGCCTGTGAAGCCCATATTTCCCAAGAAAAAAAAGGATGCCTCAGAAACAACAAAGTTCCTGAGGCATCGACGTGGGGGGGGCGGACAAAAATTCAACTCGAAAACGAGTTGTGTCTATTCTTTCCGTAAACCGAGTTTACCCGCACACTGTGTCTCCGGTCCAGACCAGTTCTTACCGCCTATGTGGCAAACGAAGACAACCAAATATATTGAACCCGACAATTCAGGCACGTACAATATTTGCAGATACAAGAAACGGCTTCTCCGTTATTGTATTATTCGACCCCCACTTCATGATTCCACCGAGAGGACCTCAAAGGTGACCGCTCCCAACCCGGGCGCCAAGATCGCCAGCGAATGTATCGCCGTCCGTCTTCGCCTAGTCAACCGCGTCATCACCTCTCTGTATGACGAAGCCTTACGGCCCCTCGAGCTCAAGGTTACTCAGTTAAATCTCCTCGTCGCCACATCCCAACTCGGCCTCGCAAGGCCAGCGGAGGTTTGTGGTGTCCTCCAGATGGACACGTCGACATTGAGCCGCAATTTGACAACCATGCGAAAAAACGGCTGGATCGAAATTGTCCCACAAGACGACAATCGAGAGAAGCCTTTTCGGCTCACGAACAAAGGACAACGCCTCCTGCAAAAAGCTCTGCCCCTCTGGGAAAAGGCCCAGGCGAAAGCCTCCGAATTGCTCCAAAGCGAAGGAGTTGCTGCCCTAGATCAAGCCGCTCGAAACATGGGCTTTTCGGGCGAACCCACAACGCCTTGAGGCTTTATGATTGGGAAAGTTGCTTTTCGCTCGGGCAGATGAACAAACATGACAACCATTTCTCCGCCCCCTCACCCGAAAAGATTTTGTCTATTGCGTTTCTCCCAATTCTGCATGGGTGCTTCCAAAATCCAAGCGAAAGACTTGATTCGAACTTCCTCGGCGACTAATAATTGTACATACAACAATTGTATATGCAAAAGCCTTCTCCAAGGACGAACCATGACCCTCGAAACACATCCCACCGTTAGAGCGTTCTACGAAAACCAAGCCCAACAAACGGACGCTCCTGCGACAGCACCACAGATTCCCCTCGACCGAGATTGGCTCCGTCAACTCTGTCTCGATTGCGGAGCCGACGACGTCGGGTTCGTGGAAATCGAACGATCAGCCCTCGACGACCAACGCGACGACATTCTCCGCGCGTTCCCCAAGACGAAAACGTTGATCAGTTTCGTCGTCCGGATGAATCGAGAGCCGATTCGATCACCCGCTCGCTCGATTGCCAACTTGGAGTTTCACAACGCCGGAGACGCCGTCAACGAAGCAAGCCGAAAGATCGTGCGTGCTCTCGAAGAAAAAGGAATCCCAGCTCTCAACCCCGCGATGGGCTTTCCGATGGAGATGGCACGATTTCCCGGCAAGATATGGGTCGTCGCTCACAAACCTGTTGCCGTCGCAGCCGGGCTTGGAAGGATAGGAATACATAGAAATGTGATACATCCTCGTTTCGGCAATTTTATATTGTTAGGAACTATATTAATATCCGCCGAGGTCAGCGAATATAACCACCCCATCGATTACAACCCATGTTTAGAATGCAAACTATGTGTAGCCGCATGTCCCGTCGGAGCCATATCTCCGGACGGAGAATTTAATTTCTCAGCTTGTTATACACATAACTATCGTGAGTTCATGAGTGGATTCACGAACTGGACCGAACAAGTTGCCGATAGCCGCAATTCGAAAGACTATCGCAAACGTGTGAGTGATCCCGAAACCGCTTCGATGTGGCAGAGTCTTTCGTTCGGTGCCAACTACAAAGCCGCCTATTGTTTGGCCGTATGTCCGGCAGGGGAAGAAGTGATTCCACCATTCCTGACCGACCGCAAGGGACACCTTCAGGACAACGTGCGCCCTCTGCAGGAGAAAGAGGAAACGATATACGTTGTTCCCGGTTCCGACGCCGAGGAGTACGTCACCAAACGATTCCCCAACAAACACATCCAGAAGGTCAGCAACGGCATCCGTCCGTTGACCATCGACGGATTCTTGCTCGGCATGCGTTTGATCTTTCAAAAAGGGAAGGCGAAAGGACTCGAAGCCACCTACCACTTCACGTTCACTGGCAAGGAACAGCGACAAGCCACTGTCACCATCAAAAACCAACAGGCCGAAGTGCATCAAGGTCACGTCGGCGAGGCCAACTTAAAAGTGACCGCCGACACCGAGACGTGGCTCGGGTTTTTGGCGAAGGAGAAAAACCTTGTGTGGGCACTCCTTCGCCGAAAGATCAAGTTGAAGGGTTCCCCGCTTTGGTTACTCCGATTTGGAAGGTGTTTTCCATCCTGAGGTCGTGTTCAGCACGAAGACCGAAAGTTCAAATTTCTTGGCGGACGACGGCCCCGTTTTCGGTTTCTTTCAAGGGTTGCAAAACTTTGACGAATTCCAACGTCCTGCAAAGCAGGTTTTTGTGGTTGCGGTCTTCCAACCCTATCACCGAGGTAAAAAATACTGGAAGAAACAACCCATACAATTCTTCGCACAATCAGACCGAAGTCTCGTGATTTCTGACGTATAGTTCAAACGAGTGAGAGTTCTCTGAGTGGTCGAAGTGCCGAGCGGCTTACACCCAACGTCCGACGTTTCTGAAGAACTTATGAGTGTCTAATCGATAGCCTGCTATCTATTGACTAATCATTAAACTACGCGTAGCGGAAAGTAGTAAGCACCGACTCCTGCCAACCAAACACCGGCGAAAGCAAGCAGGAAACGCCTTTTTCCTCGACTTCTTCAGGAGACCACACCACTGATTTACTCAGCCAAAAGGTGCTCACCTTGACGATCGACAAGTTAGATAGTAATTTATATTGACATGAATATTCTATTGGACAGATTTTTTGTGTCAGTGTTAGCGCTCCAACAGTGATTCGTTCTCAGTGAGTGATATTCTTACAATCTAATCGTGGTCTCCGGTCTACAAACATTTGGTGGTCGTGTTTCACACACCACCCCCCACCTTGTCATAATCTCGGATGCATCCACCGAGATTCTTAGTTTTGCTCGTTCGTCGCCCGTGGTCACACCAAATTTGTCCGCGCAGTCTTGACCAATTCAACCAGGAGGTTCCCAGATGCACCCCAAAAGCCGATCCGCCTTTACTCTCATCGAGTTGTTGGTGGTCATTGCGATCATCGCAATTCTTGTTGGCTTGTTGCTCCCCGCTGTCCAAAAGGTGCGTTCCGCCGCCGCTCGGTCCCAGTGTTCCAACAACCTGAAGCAACTCGGGCTCTCCCTCCACACGTACCACGACGCGAATAAAAAGTTCCCGGCTTACGGGGTCAACCAGAACACTTGGATTGCTCAAATCATGCCATTTGTGGAGCAAGAAAACTTACTCGGCAGCCCCGGTTATCTCGGAAAGACGTTCTCGACATTAATTTGTCCGTCCGATCCTCGTGACTTGTACACCCCTTACGAAGATTCGACCTACGGAAGGCGAGGACTCACGAGTTATCTCGGCGTCACAGGCTATAGCTACTATGACTGGGTCAGGGGGGACACGGGGCTCATCGGCGTCTATCCCTCCAATTCACGCATCACCCTTGGCAAAGTCAAGGACGGCACGAGCAACACCTTAATGATTGGCGAGCGACCTCCGCACCCCACATCCTGGTACGGTTGGTGGTCCTACCCAGACTGGGATAGTCACATGTGGGTTTACGGCGACGCCCTGCGCGAATATTCCAACAACGGCACACCCTGTCCGACTCCGGCCCTTTACGGTCCTGGAAACGACCAAAATCTCTGCCACATGAATCACTATTGGAGCTTCCACGACGCAGGTGGAAACTGGTGTCTGGGCGACGGAAGTGTGCGATTCATCAGTTACAGCGTGGACTCGAGTATCATCCTCGGAATGGGAACCCGAAACGGCGGAGAAATCGTTAGCTTGCCATAATGAAATTGAGTTTGCACCTGTCCCTATGAAAGAACACCCGCAGACGTTCATCATTGGTCTGCGGGGCCTTTTTATTTCCCGAAGTATTCACTCATCGAGATTCCGACCCGCCTTGCGCAGGATTCTGATCTCGCGAACGGCCTACCCGAGAGGACACGAATGAAGGTTTCTGTTGCTGCGTCTTCCAAGAGTTTGTGGTGGAATACGCTTGGCCTGTTGTTTTCGGTGGGTGGTCTTGTCGGGTGCGGTCCGTCCACTGGAGACATTTCCGGAAAGGTCACCTTCAAAAACAAGCCACTCAACAGCGGCCATGTCATGTTTCTTGTCGAGGGACAACCGAAAGCTCATTACGGCGAGATCAAGAAAGGTGGGATATATACCGTCGAGAACGTCCCGGCCGGTCCCGCCAAGGTGACTGTTTCGAGCCCTGATCCGCTGGCGAAGCGAGCTTCCCGCGATCCGAAACGAGGCCGCGGCGCCCAAGGCCGGACTTTCGAGGCCCCAAAAGCCCACGGCGACTGGTTTCCAATCCCCAAGAAATACAGCGACCTCCGAAAATCTGGGCTTACCTTCACCGTCAAGAAGGGATCCCAAACCCACAACATCGAGCTGGTCGATCCGAAGTAATATGTAGAGTTGTTCCGAACGACAGGTTTCCGTCGAGCATGCAAGATGCATGCGCCCAAGAAACAAACGAATAGGCAGGATGCCAGTTCAACGGCCTCATCACTCACGAACTTCCGACCCTCGTCAACCCATCCAACACAGCCGGAACAGTCGATGCGAGTGCCGCCCGTATCGCGCTCACAGCTTTATCAGCCGGCTCGCCCGTCCATTCGTCCATAAAGAACTTCTTGAATTCGATGGCGATGGCCATACCGGTCTCGGGGAATTGCTCGTGAATCCAACGAGGCCAGTTGCCCCCGAAGAACTTTACGTTCTCCCGCACGTCCAATTTGCCACCAGGAAAATCAAATGCCCGCAAAGACTCGATAAACGCATCGACGACCGGAGCCCAGAGTTGCCGATTCATGGTGCCCGTGCCGATGTTGACCTGGGGATTTCCTTCGATGTCGGCCAATGGCCCATCCGGACCTTGCCGCCGGTGGTTGTACGAGTGCAAGTCAAACACCACAAACCGACCGTGCTCTTGGACCTTCTCGGCGAACAACTTTTGCATCGCGTCATGGAACAGGTCATACTCGGCCAACGACGTTTCGAACAATTCCTCCGGCGGATCATCTTTCCATACGGTCAACCCCCAGGCGTCCTCGGGCGTTCGATAGACGGCCCGTCCGCGTGGCCGATTTAAGTCTACCTGGAACCGCGATCTGGTGCCGAGGATGCGAGTCGGTGCCACCTCAGTCCAGCCACCCGTAAACGGATCTTCTTCCCGCAAACGAGCGAGTTCGTCGAGCGCAAAATGATTCGCTACGTCGTCTCGGACAGCGTGTCCGTCATGAACTGCCGTGGCAATGAGTGGCCCGCCACCAACTTCAAGAGTCCAGATGTTTTCAGGCATAAGAAGGAACAGGAAATAGAATTAAGAATTGAGAGTTGAGAGTTGAGAGTCGAGGGTCGAGAGTTGTTGTTTTGGGCCGAAGGCAAAGTTCAAGGGAGCCTGGCCAGAATGGCCAGGAAAAAAGACTCTTGTCTTTCTCTCAGCCCTCGACTCCTAGCCCTCGACTCTTAACTCTCAACTTGCGCGCACAATCACGACCGTGGTGTTGTCCGTCGCACCCCGCAAGTTGACCAAGTTCAGTAGCCGTTTGGCGGCATCTTCGGCAGAACCCGACGTCTCTCGCATGAGCATTTTCACGATGTCCGCGTCGGGGACTTTATCCATCAACCCGTCAGAGCAAACGAGCACCCAATCTCCGCGGCTGAGTTTGGCGTGATACATTTCTGGCGTCACGTCGGGTTGTCCGCCGATGGCTTGCTGCAATTCGTTCTTCCGGTCGTGGTCTTCGGCCTCTTCGGGCGTCAACTTTCCGAGTTCGACCATTCGGTTGACCCAGGTGTGATCCCGCGTCAACTGGACCAAGCGTCCGTTCGTCAGGTGATACGTCCGACTGTCGCCGACGTGCCCAACGACAACGTTTTTGTCGTCGATGTAGATAGCTTCGGCCGTACAACCCATTCCTCGTTTTCCCTGACCTGGCGCGCGAGATGCGGTGTACACAGTCTTGTTGGCATGCCGAAGAGCCTCTTTCAAAAGTTCCTTGCAAGTCTCCAAGTTGAACGTTCCGTCCTTCGGGGGGCCTTGTCCGGCGACAGCGGAAAAGATAGGGTGTTCGAGCAATTTCGCCCGCAATTCCTTCAACGCCATGGCGGCCGCCACTTCGCCCGCTTCGTAACCACCCATCCCGTCGGCCAAGAGGACCAACGCGTATTCCGTCAATTCGTCTTCTCGCGATTCGGAGGCGTGGAGCAGTGCAAACGCATCTTCGTTCCCCGTCCGGATCATACCCGTCGTCGTCCAGGCGGCGATGTCGAGGCGGACTCGATCGAACGTCTTTTGACAAACGCCCAACGTCCGAATCAACTCGGTAAAACCGGTCGGATCGGTCTTCGCCGCTTCGTCGGTGGGGAAACGCATGTACTGGTCGCGATTGAACGTCTTGAGGATGAGGCGGTTAAACGCCGGGTGGACGTCCGGATATCGTTCCGTGATCAGCTTTGGAGAAAATTGATGCTCGAAGTCGCTCTCTTGCAAATGATGGCCCAGATATTCCAGAGCATATAACATCGCCCCAAAACTGTAGATGTCTGCCTGACCCGTCACCTTGTCCGGGCTGATCATCAGTTCCGGAGCCGTGTAGAGCGAACCGCGAACCGGTGCGTTCGGCGGAAGTGGGATCGGAAGCAAGTCCGTCAGATCGCTCAGGATGGCTTGGCCCGACTCGTTCACGGTGACTTTGTCCGGTTGCAAAGCTTCGAGAATCGCACCGCATTGATGCAGCGCGTGCAGGGCCGCCGCAATCTGCATGAGCCAACCGTAACGCATCGCATACGTCGTGTTCGGATCCGACCAGGCATCCCAAAGTACCTCACCCTGGACGACATCGACGATGAGATACTCAAACTCGCCTTCGACGAAGTGGTCGAGAACCTGCGGAATGCCCGGATGGTCGGCGCCGTCACGGACGGCCTTTTCCCAACCGATGCTCGGCCAACTGGCTTCTCCTTCGACGATCTCACCCAACGCCCCGCTGTCGAAGTCGGGGAGGAATTCATCGAGCGTGTCCTCGGCTTGCGGCAGTTCCTCCGGTTCGTTGGCACCGACCGGTAGGCTCGGGCGGACCG
>CAYYUU010000151.1:0-10669 GCA_964474955.1 uncultured Alcaligenaceae bacterium
AGCATTTTCGAAAGGTCGTTTTTCGAGCCGGAGGTCCAAAACACGTACACAAAAAACACAAAAATCAGCGCGAGGTATTTTTGTGTTTTTTGTGTATGTGTTTTGGGAGTTCGGGTGGCATTTTCGAATGATCGTTTTTGAAGTGGAAGGTAGAAAATGCGCACACAAAAAACACAAAACCTACAACACAGGGGTTTCGTGGTTTTTGTGTATCTAATTTCCGGTCCCGACTCGAATTTGGTCTTTCGGCACTGCCAGCGGTTGGGAACTTCTGAGAGTAGATCGGGCTTGGGTTGGGAACGACAACATCAGCGATACTGCCTGTTGCAAGCCGGAAAACTCCAACCCAATGCGACATACCCAAACGAGATGCGCTCTGTGTATTTCACGTTCCCCGCGGAAGATCGCATCTCTTTGGCGTCCTTTCGCGGAGCGAAAGACGACACTCTCAAAGACAAACACAAAGACGACACCTATTGATCCGTCCGCCCTCTGGCCAGGGTACGTGGAATTTGCCCTTCGGCCCACAGAAAAAACGCTCACACCTCGCAACGCTCAACCCAATTCCCACCTCTCCGCATCTGCTTGCCCTGGTCGATGAGCACGACCTGTGGCCATTCAGAGACTCCCGTGGCTATAATCTTTGCATAGCGTCAAATCCATTCGAAATTCCCGACAAGGGGTCCATTTCACCAACTTGCGGTCACCGGATGAAGCTGTTTTACACTGACGAATTTGTCCTTCCCCTCCCGGAGAAACATCGTTTTCCGATGAGCAAGTACTCCTTGCTCCGCCATCGGCTTTTGGAATCCAAGATTGTCGTCCAGAGCGATCTCTGGGTCCCGAACGCTGCGACGGAAGCACAACTGTTGCGGGTCCACAGTCGGGAGTACGTGGGTCGGGTGATGAACGGCGAATTGACCGAAGCGGAGGTTCGTAGAATCGGGTTCCCCTGGTCTCCGGGACTGGTCGAACGATCCAGACGGTCCGTTGGAGCGACGATCGAAGCGAGCCGGGCTGCATTGGCCAGTGGGTTTGCCGCCAACCTCGCTGGCGGAACACACCACGCCTTCCGGGACTGTGGCGAGGGATTTTGCGTCTTCAATGACGCCGTCGTCGCACTGCGGACGATGCAAGCCGAAGGCCGCATTCGGCGAGCCATCATCATCGACTGCGACGTACACCAAGGCAACGGCACTGCCAACATTCTGGCCGACGATCCCTCCATCTTCACGTTCTCGATTCATGGCGAGAAGAACTTTCCCCTCCGCAAAGAACGCAGCGACCTGGACGTCGGTTTGCCGAAGGACACCCCGGACGAACCATTTTTGGAAGCTCTCGAAAATGGGCTCAAGAAATCGTTCGCGGCAACCGAAGCAAACCTGGCTATCTATCTTGCCGGCGCTGATCCGTACGTTGGGGACAGGCTCGGCTCACTGGCCGTGACGAAGGAGGGGCTTGCCAAACGAGATCAGCTGGTCTTCGACTATTGCCAGAATCATGGCTGCCCAGTCGTCATCACCATGGCCGGGGGATATGCCCCGAACGTTGACGACATAGTAGACATTCATTTCCAAACCATCGCCGAAGCCCGAACACGCTCCTTGCAAAATGTCGCGCTTGGCTTTGGTTCGGAACCCCTAAGGCGGACGGATACATAATTGTCGCATTTGGAGAGTGTCGACTTTCGCTCCGCGAAAGACGACGCTCCAAAACAAAAACATAAAGACGACTCTTCTTTGCCCGTCCGCCTAACGCGGCTTCCGGACAAGACAATAAACACGATTTTCCTTTATCGGACAGCCCCCCGAAAGGCGATTGTGGTTTCGAAATCTTTCCACATCACGATTGCCCATCTTGCCTGACCGGCTCAACGCGTACTCCCGGTATCCTCCAAACGACCACTCTACGCCTTTTTGCCAGAAATGGCTGGGGAGGCGGGATGAGTATTTCCGATTTGGAGAATGTTCGCGATGATCACGGTTCCCATAGCGCCGAATTGATCTCGAGACCAACCGCACAGGTAGCGAAGACTCGCTGTGGAAGTACGCCTGCCAAGAATTGGTTGACCCAAAAATCGATTAATTGGAGTTGTTCCATTCCTCCGTGACATCACGATGTCACAAGGAACACTCCGAATTTCCACGGCGGCCTGGAATGGGCGTCGCAACAACGCGAAATCGATTTCGCGGCTCGGCGACCAGGACACAAACTCGTGCTCCCATGCGGCTCCGGTCCAAACAGTAGACCAAGGGCCACCAGGCAAAGTGGACTCCAGGTGGCGGAGCGACGGAGGGTCCGCAAGCGAACGACCATCAGAGTTTGCCTCGAGCGACCCCGAAACACTGGATAAGAAATACAGGGTGTGCCATGAGAAATGGATTCCTTGCGGCGCCGATATTGATGCTGGCATTGGCCACATACTCCCTCGCGCAGGTCCCACAGCAGTTCTCGCCCGGACCGCGCGTTCCGTATGGCCACGGCCCAACTCCCGGACATCCGCCGCCAGGTTATCCGCCGCCAGGTTATCCGCCACCAGGATATCCGCCCCCGCGACCAGACTTGCGCCAAACCGGATATGGCCCGCAAGGCCCGTCCGGACCGCCGATGTCGTTTGTTCCTCATCCGCCCGCCAGTGTCGTTCCTGCGGCACCGAATGAACCGTACTTGTATGACCTTCAAGATGACGGGCACGCCCCCCAACTGGAGGACGTGTCGCCCTGTCCCCAGGAAGGTCCACCGGCACCAGACGCCCATCACCAGAGCCTTTGGCCTTCGATCTTCACTCGGCCGAGCGTTCAAGACGAATATGTCTACGGTGGGGCGGAATACCTCCGGTGGTGGATCAAGGATGGCCCATCGAATACACCGCTCGTGACGACAGGCGATTCGGCCGTCGATGCCATTCCGGGAGCCATTGGGCAATCGACCACGCGAGTACTATTTGGCGGCGACGATTTCGACTTCGACGACCTCTCAGGAGTTCGAGCCACCTTCGGATTTTGGAAAGACGTCGACCGACGATTTGGCTTTGAGGTGACCGGCTTCGTGTTGGAAGAGCGGAGCATCCAGTTCAACTCTCGCTCCACCGCAGCTGGAAATCCCCCCGTTTTCCTCCCCTTCAACTCGGTCCTTGCCGGGACGGAAGGTGCCTTCGTGATCTCCGACCCGAACCTCAACTTCCAGGGCAACTTGTCCGCCGTCGTCGACACCCAGCTTTGGGGCATAGAAACGAACAGCTTGTACAACGTCTGGCGGCGCGATCACCACGCCTTCGACCTCTTGGCCGGATTCCGGTATGCCGACCTCGGAGAGAAACTCGTGATCACCGGCGACTTGTTCGACCCGACGTTCGACGCACGGATGTCGATGCTCGATCGCTTCGACACACGAAGCCAGTTCTACGGTGGACAGGTCGGCTTCCACGCTGGGTGGCGGGTCAATCGGTTGTCTGTTGATGTCCTGGGAAAGGTGGCGTTGGGCGTCTCCCGGTCCCGCGTGAGCATCGACGGAGCAACGACCCTAACGGGCGGCATGGGACCACAAGGGACCTTCGTTGGAGCCGTATTCACCCAGCCGTCGAACATCGGCCTTCAGCGTTCGACCGATTTCGCCGTCATTCCGCAAGGCCAAATCAAGTTCGGTTACGACATCCTCAGCCACGTGACTTTGTTTGCCGGGTATGATTTCATGTACTGGAACCGAGTCGTCCGCCCAGGAGATCAGATCGATCGGAACGTCAACACGTCCCAAGCACTTGGAGGAGCGTTGGTCGGTCCGGCGAGCCCACAACCGCTTTTCGTAACAAGCGACTTCTGGGCTCATGGTTTGAGTGGTGGGCTGTTCATCAAGTTCTGATACGTTTCGTCGGCCGAACTCGGTCATTATGAAATCGAGTTGTGCTGGATTCCGATTGTGAGATCGCAGGACGGTTTTTGCTCTACGGAAGAAATTTCGATTCTGGCTTGTTGGCTTGTTCGTGAACTACTTGGGCATTCGTATTCATCCGAATGCCCGAGCGAAACGCGACTCTGAGAGCGAATTTCGTTTGCGTTGGTCCGATCTGGGTTGGAGGCTTTCCGGTTCCGAATAAGCCGGATCGCTGTTGTTGGCGAGCCCAACCCAAGTCCGAGCTACTCCCAGCTGTTCCCAACCGATGACAGTGGCGAACTCCCAAATTTCGAGCTGGAGAGGGGAATTTTGGTACACAAAACCCACAAAACCTCTTGGTCAGGGGGTTCTCTGGGTTTTGTGTAGGAGTTTTGGACCTCCAGCTGGAAAAATGACCTTTCGGGTATGTTCCCAGAAGTGTCAAAAAGTGTACGCAAAAACCGCAAAACCTCAACAGTTGAGCAATTCTGGCATGGATTGGGGCGTGCCACTAAGTATTTCAACTCAGAGCAACTCAACAGAAAAACGCTCTATTTCTCCATCCGTCGGCAATTTCCCGGTTACAATCGATACGTGCGGTCCCTGCAAAGCTCTTGAGTTCCTCGGAGCTTCCGCCCACTCGTGACGATGATCTGAACTTGTCCGCTCCATGAGGAATGTGCTGATGCGTCCCTGTTTTGCTGCGTTACTGGTTTTGCCGACGATCTTTTTTTCCACTGCCGGAGCAGATTCGGACTCGAAGAAGCCTCCGGAGCCAACGACCGAACAACTTATCGCCGCCGAGGCATTCTTTCGGAAGATTGGAGGGGAGCGAAGCGGCACTGACTTTCTCCTGCCGAAAGAGACGTCCGATGCGCAGCTGAAGAAAGTACCCAATTTTGAATTCGGGTTCGGACTGTGACTCCGAGAAACAAAAGTCACGGACAAGGGACTCCGACATCTTGAAGGTCTGACCAATCTGCAAATATTGGACCTCAAAAGTACAAAAGCTACGGACAGGGGAATTCGACACCTGAAGGGCCTTAAGCATTTGACGGGCTTGGACCTCGAGTCGTTGAAAATTTCAGATGCGGGCATTGGGCATCTGAAAAACCTCAAGAAACTTAAATGGTTGAACCTCTATGATACGCTTTTGACGGACCGCGGGCTTGAGCATCTTTCGGGGTTGAGCAACTTGGAATTACTTTACCTCGGCAAGACGAAAGTGACGGACGAAGGCCTCAAATACCTTATCGGTTTGAAAAAGCTTACTTTTCTTGGACTCAAAGGAACAAGAGTGACAGACGGAGGTCTCGAATCACTCCGGAACCTGAAGAATTTGCGGTCTTTAGGCCTTGAGGAAACGTCCGTGACAGACCATGGTCTTGTTCACCTCGCAAGTCTTGAGAATTTGACGAAGTTGTATCTCGACAAATGCAAAATGAAGGGGCCTGGTGTCAAACATCTCAAAGGACTAAAAAACCTTATCTATCTCGCGATCCCATACTCGTCCGTGACGGATACAACGTTGAATATTTTGGCCGAAAATGGGCAACTCCATGCCTTGTATTGTTCCGAAGCTGACAATGGTAAACGTGCGAGTAAGGACTCATTGGTCACGAGCATTCATCTTGGGAGCACGCCGGTGACAGACGCCAGTCTTCGGCACCTTCGGAATCTCAAAGGCCTGAAATTTTTACATATTCCAGGGATCAAGGTGACTGGCGTCGGCCTCAGGCATCTTAAAGATTTCAAGCAACTTCAACTTGTAGACCTCACGGCGACAGAGATAACCGACAAGACGCTCAAGTATCTCAAAGATGCACCAACCCTCAGGGGGGCATTACTCAATTCCACGAACATCACCGACGAAGGTCTCAAACAACTCAGTTCCATTGAGAACCTTTTTCTTCTCTCCATCGCAAATACGAAGACAACGGCGGCGGGACTGAAACACCTAAAGAAGTTGAAGCAACTCGGATTCCTCGGGATCGATGACAAGAGCATCACAGACGCGGCATTGAAGATTTTAGCCGAGAATGGCCAACTCCATGTCCTTTGGTGCGCCGATGGAAGGGAGGTAGACAGCCGAGTCAATCACCCACTTCAAGTGTGGCAGCTGAAGCTGCGGAACGCAGCAGTGACGGACGCTGGTCTTCGGCATCTCAAGGGCTTGAAAAATCTTCGAATCTTGGACCTGGAACGCACAAAGATTGACGGCACAGGTTTCGAACACCTCACAAACTTCGAGCTGCTGGTAGGTTTGAAACTGAGGTACACGAAGGTGACAAATGCGTCGCTGAAGCATGTCGCGAAACTCAAACGGCTCCGAATGTTGGCCCTCGGCAACTCAAAGGTGACGGGGGCAGGGCTCAAACACCTTAAGCCGCTCAAAAACCTTGAACTTCTTGGGTTCAGCGGTCTTCCAATCGGAGACGCCGACCTCAAGCATCTGCGTGGATTCCAAGATCTATCTGTTCTGTTCCTGAATAAAACGAATGTGACCGATGCAGGGCTCAAGGAATTCCAAGGTTTAAAAAGCCTCAAGAAGTTGTGGCTCGACGACACACGAGTCACGCGGGCAGGCATCCGGGCTCTCCAAAAACAACTTCCCGGTTGTAAGATCCTTGCAAATCCGAAGAAATGAGTTTTCGGATGTTTCGGTTTTGTGAGTCCGCCTCTGGCGTTCGGAAAAGGCCTGAAACTTGTTTCCCGCTTTGCTCTTAGTCCCTCGCTCGCAGCAGTATTGCCTCTGGCCCGCGACGTGGCTATTTTGGGACAAAATAGCTCCTTCGCGGGCCTCCGCGGATCGGGCTAGTGTAAAAATCCCTCGCTTTCGCTACGGGTTGGTGGAAGACCATCGATCAACCATTCGCTTTTACAAACTCAAGATACGTGTCGGCTGTTGCGCCACGGCTTCCGGTACGTTTTCCCAACCGAACGCCTCGACGATTGAAACGTCTGGAGTCGCAAGATAGCCCGCTGAAACTTCCGAACCTCTTGCTTGCTGAACTTTGGATCATCCCGGCCTTGTAGATTTCGAGCGTCTTTCCGATACTCCCAAACTTTTCCTCGATCAGTCCGAGCCACCATTTTGCGTCCGCCGAGTTGAGTGATTCTAAACCGTCGATCGCCTTTTGGACTTTCCGGCCGAGCGAGCGATTAGTTGTTTCTTCTCGGCACATTCTCGCAAGTACTCTCGCCAGAGCGCCTGCGACCTTGCCAACACCCACGAATCACGGAGCTTCCCATTCTTGGGTATGCCCTTGAGTGTGTCCGCGGCTCTGCCGAAAACTCCAGCTTTCAGAAGCAACTCTGACTGTATTGCAGTGACAAGTTTCCTCCAATGTTGACTTTGACAATCTTGTTGTCTGTCGGCTTCTTCGTCTGTGTCTGACAGGCTCCAGGGCTCTGGGTCGGCAAAAAATGCCGAGCGTCAGAACTACCAGCACTCCAAATCGACGGTGAATAACGGGCTGCAAAACCAGTGTGACTGCTCTCTTCTTCCTCCACCAGAGTGGGCCTTCGTTGGGAGCGTTGAACAAGTCAAAGCGGGGCGAGCGAACGTGTGAGAGGCAGCGAGGACCAACCATGTCATTTCGGATCATCGCTCGCGTTCCCCACTTGTAGAATAGTCAACTCGCGCTCGTCACGAGGCTCGCATCTCAATGAGAGCTGGGAGCCTCACGAAATCTCGCCTTTCACTGTACGATGTTCTGCAACATCTCCTTTCGAGAGACCAACCGTTGTCCCCGACACTCCGGGATGCCCAGCACCTGCAGGAGACGTCGGCGGACCTCGCCTTGCATCTGTTCGATGGCGTTGGCCGATGTGCTCGGGAGTTGGATAAATCCACCCGCACGACGATCGTGGCCGCCTGCGCGTCCGAGTTCGCCGACAACTTTTCGTAACTTGATTCCGGCCTTTCCGTCGGAGATGGCCGAACGAATCGACAGAATGAGTTGGTCGCGGTACACTCCGGCGCACAACGCCCAGTCGACTCGCTCGAAGCGAATCAGGAAGTCGGCCACCTGAGAAGCCATTTCCGGTTGGGGCAAGTCGTTGACCCAACTTATGATGAGCCGGTCGTAGAGGAAGGAACTCTGCAACGCCTGGAGCATGCACTCGAAGTAACTGTGCGGCAAAGGAGCGTTGCGGATTTCGGCCAGAATGTCCTTCTCGGCCAACGGAAAAAGGACCTGCAAGGCGCTGTCGTCGGCCGGTGTCGACTCGCGAGGGAACCCACATTGTTCCGTTTCGATGCCGTAATACAACGCCGTCGCGAGTTGTTGCGGAATGTCCACGCCTTGCTCGACGAGATATTTCGTCACGAGCGTGCAAGTGGCTCCAATTCCATGACGAATGTCCACGAACGGAATGGTTTCCACATCGCCAGGTGTGTCGTGGTGGTCCAGAACGGCATACACGGGCACAGATGGATCGAACGTGTGTCGTCCCGTGTTGGGCTGACTATCGACCATGACCAAAGCTTCGTTCTCGTGCCACTCGATTTCATCCACGGGCACCAAGTCGAGATCCAACAGGTCGACCATGAGGGCGTTCTCGGCGCGACCGATTGGGCCATCGCGAGTCAGCCGAGTTGGCGTCCCGAGGGTGCTTTCGACCAGGTGGGCAAGCCCGAGCATACTGCCGAGGCTATCCGGATCGGGGTTGATGTGCGAGACAAACGTCACGAGGTCGTACGGTTCTAGGCCTCGCAAGAATCGGTCGGAGCGACGTTGTCTCGCGAGGCCGTTTTTACCGTTTTCGCTGGGTAGCCGTGCCATGAATGCACGTCCTCTTGATGTACGAAACCAAAATCGAAGCACTCATCGCTGGGCAGCAACAAGCCCACTTCTGGTCTCGGAAGGAAAGACACATCCCTGATGCAAAACAACATTCCTGAGCGGAGGCGACCTTTAAGTGTGCGGAACGACGAATCAACAAATGTCCATGCGGGATTGTCCTACGTTCTCACAATCCAAAACGAACGACGATGCATTTCGCGTTCCAAGCACCGATGAAAGTCACCGAAGCGACCAAAAACATTCATCATTCGCCAGACTCAGTAGTCTTGGCGAGTTGTTCCAGCTTTTTCCATTGTTCGGGCGTCACGGGCAAAATGGAAAGCCTTGGAAGCCGAACGAGTTCCCACTCGGCCAAAGATTCCTCTTGTTTGATTCGTTGGAGCGTTAAAGGACTTTTCCACTTCCGCTCGAATTCCACATCGACCACGACAAGTTTTTCGTCCTCGCCGTTGGGGTCCGGATACGGCTCACTGACGACGACCATCTCGCCAACAATCGCCTTCTCTTTCCCGGTGTGGTAGTAAAGAACCCGGTCCCCAGGTTTCACTTGTCGAAGGTTCTTCAGCGCGAGGTTGTTCTTCACGCCATCCCAGATGGTCTTTCCTTCTTCTTCCAACTTGGCGATGTTATAGGCATTTGGTTCTTCCTTGAACAACCACACGGGTTGTTTGTCACCCTTGTTTTTGGCTTTTCGAGCCACCACCGCCTCCTGCTTCGTTTGCGAAACTCGCCCACTTTGGACGACCGATACCCTTTGCCGGTTCCGAGCCTGAACGTTGGAAAAATCCTCGCTCGGATTTCATTCTGCCGAATCGGCCTGAGTAGAATGAATATCGCGAGCAAGATGGCGACGAATTCCTCGTCGCTCATGTGGTGCTGGTCTTGGGACATTACCTCTTTGTGATTGCAACTCTGAACCCCAAGATCAGTGCCGCCTTTTTGTCTCGCAAGCTCAATCAATTTCCTCGATTACCCATCGGAATGATCGTAGCACTTGCTTGAAGGAACGCAATCTCCGTCGAAAAAAATCCGCCTCGCCTTTTCATTCACCAAAGTGTCTTTTGGCTCAAGTTTAGAGATCTTCAATCGGATCCTCTGGGTCTGCGGATTCGAGGAACTCTCGCAATTCTTCTGCCGCATCCTGGTCCCCTCGATGTTGGGCCAGTCGAGTTTTGTAGAACTCTCTGGCTTCCATCAACCAGGAGTGCAAGGCGGGTTCGCGATAGTCGGCATAGGTCCAGGGCCAAAGGTGATATTTCCCACCTTGATATTTGAGGGTGACTTCCGCGAAAATCCCGTTGCCCAGATATATACGGTGTTGCTGGTCCTTGGTCGTGGCAAGGAGGAATTTTCCGAGCGTGAGGATTCCCGGATCTATGTTTACTGGCCGGGGTTCCGGATACCGTTCCGAGGCCATCAATTCTCCTTCCATCTGGATGGTCCGTCGTTTAGTGGACGGGAGACACCCCTCCGGCACCAAACGATCGAAGGCGAAGAACTGCTTGCGAAGTCCTTCGCCCATCGTCTCGGAGTAATATGTCGTGTGGTGGAAAGAGAACGGTTCGCTAGCCAATCCGACTGGACCATACGCTTTGGCCAGGCGTTGTTGAGCCCAGGAAAGGGCATCCAGGTAACGACTGAAGACCGCCACGACCAAGAGGACTGGACGTTCGAATTCCGTCCCCCCAGGTTCGGCCGGTTCATCAGATTGTGAGAGTGCGTCAAGCATGATTCCATCAACAGACAGATGACTGTCCTTCGTCTGCAACATGACTCTAATTTTACGCTTGGAGTTGGCAATGTGCCAAGAGGGATTCTTGGTCGAAGTGCTGGTCTGGATTTTGGAATTTTCAATCTTGAAATACGAACAAACACCGAAACCCAAAACCGCACCCTTCCGGAGTTCTTCGAATCCGACCAACCTTGTCTTTTTCGACCTCCGACATATTTTTTCTGAGTCGTCTCCCGTTTGGTCACTGTCAACGGAGTGG
>CAYYUU010000152.1:0-10669 GCA_964474955.1 uncultured Alcaligenaceae bacterium
ACGAGTTACGAATACGATTCCGACGGGAATCTCGAGAAGCTCACCGACCCACTCTCGAACGAGACGACGTTCACCTATAACTCCGATGGTCAAGTCCTGACGATGACCGATGAGTTGTCCAACGTCGTGACATACACCTACTACGAAGCTAACACACCACTGTTACGGGAGTTTTTCCGATGCACAGTTCATCCCCTCCTCGTTCCGAATCTGTCACCGACGAGCGTGCACTCACTCACGACTTCTACGAACCGCACCCAAACGACAATTTCTCCGAAGAAACTCGCCGCGTCGATGTCGTGAGGCAGGACGCAACCGCCACCGAGGTGTTTCTCGCCTGGGAGAAATTACGACTGGTTTACAATGGCGTGTTGATTCTCTGCTCGTTGGTTCTGGGCGTCCTTTGCGGCACAATTACCGATCTAGAGTTTTTTGCTCTTTGTATGATTGGTGCCGTCGTTATGAACGTTTGCTACTGCCTCGGCCCGGTGCTTGAGGGATATCTTGTCTGGATGCTCCGAGCTGACAGAATAACGAGTCGGGCTGTGGTGTTCATCGGCGGATTAGCCCTGAGTCTACTCTCGGTGAGCGTCGCGGTGGCGGCAGTGGGTGGTGGGTTTTGACGAGTTCGAAGCCAACACTCGTTCGATGAGGAATACGATGCACAATTCGACAAACCCACCACTATCGAACAGTTCAACTCTTCCGCTTTCCGAATCTGTGACCCACGAGCGTTCGCTCGGGCATGACCTCACCGTTCCAGAACCCAACGACGATTTCTCAACAGAGCACGACTCTCTCGATGTTGCCCGAGAGGACCCAACCACGATGGAGGTGTTCTTTGCCTGGGAACAACGGCGGATCGCTTACAACGGCATTTTGGTCGGCTGCACGTTGGCACTCGGCACCCTCTTTGGGACTATCCATGTCCCCGGGTTTTGGCTTTTTTGTATCGTCGGCGCAGTCTTCTTGAACGTCTGCTACTGTCTCGGTCCCGTTTTGGAAGGCTACCAGGTCTGGTTTTTCAACGCAGAAAGGGAGCACAGTCGCGTTCTACTGTTCATCGGCGGATTGTCGTTGAGTGTGATCTTGGTGATGGCGACGCTGGCGCAGGTCAGGCAGCTATTTTAATGCCTTCGATTGCCTGAACGACGGCGAGGAAGCTGTTCTGCTTCTTGGCTTCGAGTTGTTGCTTTTCCATTGAGGGCCATTCGATGAACAGTTCTCTCGATTCACCACACCTTCAGTCTTCCGTCCCCCCGCGATCCGAATCAGTGCCCGACGAGCATACGCTCGTGTGCGATTTTTACGGGCCAAAACCGAACTGGGATGTCCCGGAATCAAGTCACTTTGTCGATGTCTCCCGACAAAATCCACCCGCCATGGAAACGTTTTTCGCGTGGGAGAAACGTCGGCTTGTTTACAATGGCTTCCTGACCTGCTTGCTCTTGCTTCTTGGGGCTTCTTTCTCATACGTCATTCATCCAGCAAGGTTTGCAAGGTGGTCGATGATGTGCCTCTTTGCTTGGAATATTTGCTACTGCGTCGGCCCTGTGTTGGAAAGTTATTGTGTCTGGATTTTCAAAGCGGATCGAAATAACAGTCGGAAATGGCTATTTTCTGGAGGGCTCGCCTTCAGTTTGGCTGTAACGGGATTGATTCTCGTCTATCTCTGCCTTCGCAGCTCGGTCCGATAAATATGTCTTTGCAGCAACAAAGAGCTTGGCTCTTCCAATTCCACATGCACCCTCCGGACTTCTTCTCATGCCTCAACACCAAAACCCCATCCGTGGCCGTGGAACGTCCAACAATCCCGCCAACCGATTCACCACGATCGAATACGAAATCGACCCGGACGCCTCACTCGACGAAGACGACCTCCCGGCACCACACACCGAGTTCTACGCCGACGATTCTCGCACCATCATCACCGAAAACCAAAGTCCCGACGTTGGCTTCGAGGTCAGCATCAACCCTTATCGCGGTTGCGAACATGGATGCGTATATTGTTACGCAAGACCGACGCACGAGTTCCTCGGATTCTCGGCGGGGCTCGATTTTGAAATGCGGATCATGGTCAAACAAAATGTCGCAAGGCTCCTCCGCAAAGAACTCTCTTCGTCCAAATGGCAACCAAAGGTTCTCGGCCTCAGCGGCGTCACCGATCCGTATCAACCCATCGAACGCAGTTTGAAACTCACTCGCAGTTGTCTCGAAATCCTCGCCGAATTCCGAAACCCGGTCGTGATCATTACGAAGAACCGACTCGTCACAAGAGACATCGATCTGCTCGCCGAACTCGCCCAACACAACGCCGCCAAAGTGTTTCTCTCGATCACAACCCTCGACAGCGAACTGCGGCAACAACTCGAACCGCGAACGTCTCACCACGAAGCACGCCTCACGGCCATCGAAGAACTCACCAAAGCCGGCATCCCCGCAGGCGCGATGGTGGCCCCCATTATTCCGGGACTGACCGAAAGCGAAATGCCGAGCATCCTCGAAGCCGCAGCGCAGGCGGGAGCCAAGTTCGCCCGCTATACGGTCTTGCGTTTACCTGGCGTGGTCGATGAAATATTCAGTCAATGGCTCGACGACCATTTTCCCAAACACAAAAAGAAAGTTCTCGGTCGCGTCGAATCGTTGCACGGCGGCGAACGCGACGACAAACGCTTCGGCCTTCGCATGCGAGGCGAAGGTGCGATCGCCGATCTGCTCAGCCAACTCTTCAAAGTGACGTGTAAAAAACTCGGCCTGAATCAACAGCCTTACAAGCTCTCGACGGCCGCCTTCCGGCCTCCCGGATTCAACCAGTTGTCGTTGTTTGAAGAGTGAGCTTTGCGCGAACGGGTTTCAGCAACATATCACCTCCTACGACACCAGAGAAACACCCATGTCAGACAACTTCGACCTCCTCAACGCCATCCTGCAAGACCCGAACGACGAGGCTCGCCGACTCATCTACGCCGACTGGCTCGAAGAACAAGGCGAGGCCGACCTCGCCGGATTTATTCGCATCCAACTCGAACGCTACAAGGTCTGTCAACAAAACCCGTGGTACGACGACTGGCATTGGTCCACCCACCGCGACGTTCTTCGTTCTGGTGCTGATTACGAACGGGGACGAGCCCGGTTCCTCCAGATGCAAAGCGATTGCTCCTACGCTTCCGACGAAGTCGCGAATTTCAGTGCGGCCATCGAAGAAGGAAAGCTGCGAGACGAATTCAGCGAACAAGCCCTCGATCAACTTCCGGGGGTCGATGCCTTCGAGTTCCAGCGCGGTCTGATCGAGCGAGTCGCAATCACACCTCAAAACCTACTGACCCACGCCGAGGAATTATTTCGCGAGGTTCCTGTTCTCGACCTGACTCTCCTTCTCGAGGCCGACGATTCTGCGGACGTCTTCGCTGAGATTTTTCGCTTGCCTCAACTGGCGCAACTCACTTGCCTGCATGTCGCTGCCATCGAACTTGCAGGAATCTTCGAACACGCAACCGAACTCGCCATCGCGTTGGGAAAAGCCACCCACATGAAGCGCCTGAATGCGTTGTGGTTGGGAAATCTCGGGATCAAAGAAGAGGGAATGGCTCACCTGGCCAACAGCTCCCATTTGCAAAGTCTGACCGAACTCTACGTCGGCGGAAATTATCTCCACGAAACTGGGGTTCGCCACCTCACGAAGTCGCCCCATTTGCGAAACCTCCGCACTCTTTTTCTCTCGGTAAACTCGATTCAAGACGAAGGCGCTCGGTTGTTGGCGGAATGGCCGGGATTGAGCCACGTGACGATGCTTGATCTTGGTGCGAACCGAATCGGAGTCGATGGTCTCAAGGCGTTGGCGAATTCCCAACACTTGTCGAACGTGAGCACCCTTTATCTCGACTCCAACTTGTTCGGAAACGACGGCATGAAGGCGTTGGCTCAATCGCCATACTTGACCAAGCTCAAGACACTCGAACTGAGCCAAACGAGCCTCAAAGAAGAGGGGATTCGATACATGGCCGGCTGGAAAAATCTGTCCACTCTCCGGCAACTCGGTCTGAGAGACAGTTTTCCCGACGACGCGGGCATCATCGCGCTCGCCGAGAGCCCACACCTTCAAGGACTCGAGGCCCTCCATTTGGCGGAAGCCCGGTTCGGCGGAGAAGGCTTGGCGGCGTTGCTCACGTCCGGCAATCTGCCATTTCTCAATTGGTTGAATTTATCAAGGATCGAGTTGGAACCCGGAGACTTGGACCACCTTCCCGACTCCGGCCGAGACTCTTCTCTGGATCTGGATTTGAGCCACAACCCACTCGGCGACGAAGGAATTCAATTGCTGGCCCAATGGCCGGGGTTGCAAGGTGTGGTTCTGCTCGATTTGTCCGAGACAGAAATGGGAGACGATGGAGCCGCGGCGTTGGTACATTCCGAGTACGCCGACAATCTTGTCTCACTGGTCGTCTGGGGGCACGAAATGACGGGCCTTGGGATTACGAACTTGTATGAACGGTTCGGCGAGGCGAATGTCCACGTCGATGTGGATTGGTGAAATCGTAGTAGGGCACACTCCGTGTGCCGTAGCCAGAAGTAGTAGGCACACTCCGTGTGCCGTAACCAGAAGAAGTAGTAGGCACACGGAGTGTGCCGTGACCAAAGACAGGCGAACGGCACACTCCGTGTGCCTGCTACTATCTCCGCCGATCTCAGTTCTTCTTCGATCGCGAAAACGTAGCCTGAATCGCCAGAGGCAGACATTGTCCATGACCTTGGTTGTCCGATTCGGGCCGTCCAAGTTGTTCTTCCAAAGTTCTTTCGTGTCGCGTGACGCGAATGACAAGTAGCCGCTGGACAGGATAGACTGGATGGAGATGCACAAACGCTTCGCGCCCGAACGACTCTTCCTTGTCAAAAATTCCGCCGATGAGCAGATACTTCCCCGACGCGAGATCGACCTCCCAACTCAATTCCGGATGTTTCTGACACGGTCTTTCGTACGCAAGTGACCAACCGGTATGGTTCTTCGCGGGGCGAATCTTCTTTTGCACGTCGC
Organism: uncultured Alcaligenaceae bacterium; assembly: GCA_964474955.1. Lineage (GTDB taxonomy): Bacteria > Planctomycetota > Planctomycetia > Gemmatales > Gemmataceae > CAYRFQ01. The sequence goes on from CAYYUU010000152.1 coordinate 5,033, forward strand.
CGTAGACGACCTCGGGAGTCAATTTCAATCTCGTCTTGCCATCGGCAGTAAAAGAAGCCACGACGGCGAGACGATACTGCCCCTGCTCCAGTACGTGTTTCTTGACCTCTCCGTCTTCGCGGACCCGATAGCAACACTTGGGACGAAACGACCCGAGATAGAAATAATCTTCCTTGCCGACGGGCAGATAGAAGGCGCGCGGATTCACGCTACATCGATCCGACGTCAACATGGAATGTAACTTCGACGGCACCGGACCAATGACTTGGCCCACGCGAAGCCCGTTTTCTTCGAGCAGGTCTTTGCGAATTCCGTTGCTATCCACGGCCTCTGGGTGATCCAGGTCGGTCACGAGGTCATCGGTATATTGCCAGACTTCTTTGTTCAAATACGGATCGGCAACCCGGCTTTCGACCAACGCCACCTCCAACCGCACGATGTTCTTGTATCGCGCGAGGGTTTGCTGGTGCAGTTGCTGACCCAACGAGCGGCGCGGCGCCTCCGTGGTATGCCAGAGACACCCACTCAACAGGCAGAGGGTCAAGCAAGCTAACATCGCTCCCCATGACCGCATGGTGGAAGTCCTTGTTCCGAAAGCGCAGAGTTTGTGTGGGAATTCGGGGACTTATAGCGACGGGTCGAAGAGGGATCAAGGCCAGAATTTTGGGATGCTCCTCTGGCTTTTGGAATCGGTGGTCGGCGTGTTGTACCAACCCGAAGCGCGAGCGAGGACCTGAGCGAAGCAGGAAATATTGTCTTCAGGCGTTGTTTCCGGTCGGGTTGGATCGCGGCTTGAAGCGTTGTTTCGCGCTTCGCACGTGTTTTTTGTTCGCTTCGTTGGCTTTGCGCTGCTTCGCAGCAAAAGCCAACTCCGCTCAAGTCCTCGCTCGCGCTTCGGGTTGGTAGAAAATTCCAAAATCCAGAGCAGCACCAGAATTTTTTGCGAGGACGCTCTCGGGAAGGCACAAGGATCATCGAGTTTTTATACATCCCAATATTTCGTTCCGAGCGCACTCCACCAATCCGAATCCAATGGACTGATACCTCGCAACACAGGGAACGCTTGACCGTCTTTGAGGACCCAGTAATTTCCAGACTGCACGAGGCTCAGATTCGGCATGTTCGGGGCCTGCGCAAGAGCATCCATCCAGCCGCGAATCCGGCCTTTGACTCCCAAGATGAGCGTACATAAGTTAGGGAAGTTCTTCGACGCAAGGAACGGACCGAGGTGTTCCCATTTTTCGATTCCGGAAAGACAAAGTGTTCGCAGTTCTGGAAAGGGAGTCGCGGCTAGCTTCGCGAGATCCTCTTTAGTCAACCGCGGAACGACGCTACCTCCGTCGTAATAATCGTAATCCCCAACGAGAGCCTCTCCATTCGAGTCCTGTCCACTTCCGGCCCACATCAGCCCCAATAAGTTCTGGCAATACGCTCCATCCAAAAACTCATTCGAGCAACAGTAAAACTCGAGCCGTCGGAGACTCTTAGTATGTTGGCCGCTCGCGAACTCGGCGGCTTGTTTGGGCGAGACCCATCCGCCGACTTTGAGCGTCTCGATGTTGTCGAACCCAACCTTGTGCGAAAGAGGACTGATGTAAGCCTGCGTTTCGTTGTGCTCCACCAGGTGAAGGTGACGGATGTTACCCCACGATTGCCCGGCAAATCGGGAGGCTTCATCAGAACGCGTTGTGAGACGCTCAATCGTACTTTCCGTTGCCTTCTGGAATGACGGGAACGCATCGATAACGAATTCGCGTTCCAGCTCGGTTTCGTGGTAGTCATACCATGTGCCTGTAATGATTTCATCGATCAATTGAGAGGTGTAATTGCCTTCGTGCAACCAATCGACGCGAGTTCTGTCGACATCGATATTTTCTGAATAACAATCCAGGCGCAATCGTTTCAATGGCGTTGGACAGGCCTTGACGAACGGCTCCCAACGAACGGGAATTGCACTTTCGCGGACGCGAAGCGAATTCAACTTTGGCATCGGCAGAGGGGCTTTCAAACCCAATTCGTAAGCCGCGTAACGCTCACTTTCACGATGGGCATACTCCAACTTAATCGCGAGCGCCTTGAGGTCTTTGAGGTGTGGGCAGTGATAAAGCAGCGATAGAATCCGATCCGGGGTCCCCTCCGAGAGACACAGCGTTTTCACTTTCTGGAGTTCCAGGCGTTGAAGCAATTCGTCTTTGGATGGCGGCTGTTTCCTCCAAAGGTCGATCGCAAGTTGCTCGAACGGGACCTGCTTCCAAGTTTCCGTCGGGTGCCTGAGGAATTGCTCCTCCGACAACTGAACTCCGCCAATCAGTCCACGCCGAAACATCACCACTCTGGCATCGGGCACGTGATCGACAAACGGTTTTCGTCGGGGTTCGGTAAACATCCCCGTCCGACGGACTTCGGCCAACAGGGCCGAATACCGTGGATCGGCTTCGTCCATTTGAGCCAATTCGATTTGACCTCGGATGAACGTGGCGAAGCCCGGTTGGTCGTGTTCTTCGAGCCAATCCGCGAAGACCAGCCGAGGCTCATCGTCATCCGGATTGACACAGATCTTTTTGAGGAATTCGGGTTCTTCCATGGGGCTTTCTCGTGGGAAAGAACGAAACAAGAATTGGCAACTTGGAGATTATTGCGAGGTTCATGGGACAGCAGAGAGCGGAATGATAAACGGGAAATGAGGTTGGAGAGAGTTGATCATTCGATTGTCCGCTGTGACCAACTCACACTGCTCGTGCGCCGCAAGAACCCACTTGAGAGCCACGTTGGCAGCGAGAACATACTTCACTCGTCACGGCCTTGACGAATTAGTTCCACTGCGATTTCTCGCACACCGTGTTTCCGCACCAGTTCTTCCTGGGCCTGTTTCGAGCGTTCTTGGACACGTTGCTTCACGGACTCATCGATAGGTTTACCAAGCAGATTGTCGAGCACAGCTTGCAAATCGGTTTGCGCGTCGTTTTTCATTCGAGACGTCCTTTGGGCATTATCTGGGAACGCCAGAATGACATAAAGGTGAGGTTTCGGAAGTAGTCGGGCAGTTCGGGAGACCAACGCTTCTTCACTCGTCAGACTATGCAATCTTTCGGTTTCTCGCTAATGTAATTCTGTCGAGCAGTCTCTTTTGCTCAACGACCATCCCGCAACAGCCCACATCACTTGGAAAGTAGAATAATGCCTGGCCCGCAAACGTCGCAACCAATCGCCGAACTCATAGAAACGCTCCGTCAAGAAGAAGAACAAATCCGCCTCGGTGGTGGTTCCAAAGCCATTGAGCGGCAGCATTCCAAGGGACGCCAGACGGCCCGCGAACGCATCGCCCAGTTGATCGACGCCGAATCGGAGTTCTTCGAACTCGGACTTTGGGCCGCGTACAACATGTACACGGAATGGGGCGGAGCACCATCGGCGGGAGTTGTCGTTGGGCTCGGAAAAGTCTCCGACCGCGAGACCATGATCATCGCCAACGACGCGACCGTCAAGGCCGGAGCGTTCTTTCCGATGACCGCGAAGAAAGTTCTTCGAGCCCAGCGGATCGCAATGGAAAACCGGCTCCCGTTGATCTATCTCGTCGATAGCGCCGGAGTCTTCCTTCCACTCCAGGACGAAGTGTTCCCGGACGAAGACGACTTCGGACGAATCTTTCGAAACAACGCCGTGATCTCCGCGAATGGGATTCCGCAAATCTCCGCGATCCTCGGGAACTGCGTTGCCGGTGGTGGTTACCTTCCGGTCCTTTGCGACAAACTGTTAATGACCGAAGGCAGCGGGCTCTACCTCGCTGGGCCTGCACTCGTGAAAGCTGCGATCGGTCAGGAGGTCAGCCACGAAGAACTCGGCGGAGCGAAGATGCATGCGTCGATCAGTGGCACGATCGACTTTCGCGAGCCCGACGAAGAATCTTGTCTCTCGCGACTGCGGCGACTTGTTGAGGTGTGGCCCGAAGATCCAAAGAAAGTTAACTTCTCGACTCAACCCGGACGCGACCCCGCAGACGCCCAATCCATCTACAAGGCTCAGGGTGAATACGACGTCCGCGACTTGTTGCCGTGCATTCTCGACGAAGGACCATTCGACGAATACAAAGCTGAGTTCGGCCAGACGCTCGTTTGCGGACACGGCAAACTCGGCGGAATGCCAGTGGGAATTGTCGCCAACCAAAAGAAGCGTTCGAAGTCCGAGAAAGGACATCTGCTTTATGGGGGCGTGATATACGTGGACAGCGCCGACAAGGCCGCTCGCTTCGTCATGGATTGCAACCAGACGCGGACGCCGTTGATCTTTTTGCAAGACGTCAACGGCTTCATGGTCGGTCGAGATTCCGAACAGTCGGGGATCATCCGCGCCGGAGCCAAACTCGTCAACGCCATCTCGAACAGCGTCGTACCAAAGTTGACGGTGATCGTCGGCGGTTCGTATGGCGCGGGCAACTACGCCCTTTGCGGAAAAGCATTTGATCCGCGATTCATCTTCGCATGGCCCACGGCTCAATATGCGGTCATGGGAGGCGCCCAGGCCGCCAACACACTCTTGAAAATTCAGGTCGACGCGATGAAACGCGCCGGACACGAACCCGACGCCGAAGAACTCGAAACGTTGCGTGCGAAGGTCGAGGCGAATTATAAGGAACAAACCGACGTTCGATATGCGGCTGCAAGACTCTGGGTTGATAAGATCATCAAGCCCGCGCAGACGAGAGATGCGTTGCTACAGGCATTATCCGCAGCAACGCGATTCGACGACAAGCGACCATTCAAAGTTGGTGTGTTACAGGTCTAAAATAATTCGCAGCTGTGGAACGCGAAATCTCTTTCCTCTCGCCATCTCTTACTTTCTCGCGAACGTCCTCCAACCCTTCTGTGTCTTGTCGGTATTGAAAGGAAAACACCAAGAACAGAAGAAGGGGAATGCCACGTGCCACGACTAAATCAAATCAATGCGTTGGTCACGGCCCGTAAATCTGAAAACGATAAGACCAACGACGTTGCCAAACTGCTCCAGAAGGAACAACTCTTCAACGGTCGCGAGCGAATGTACCGTCCGCTTGACGAGGACAACGGCCAACGGTTGCCACCGGAATCTCAGAAGGTCCAGCAGTTCGTGAGCCAACTCATCGAACAGGCCAGCGAGAAGTGGACCGAGATTTGGAACCTCGTCGCGACCCAGGACGTGGGAAATCAGCAAGCCCGCGCGAACATCTCCGTCGACGATCGGTTGATCCTGTCCGACGTTCCCGTCACGACGTTGTTGTATCTCGACAAGCAACTCGCCGACGTTGAGAACTTCGTCAAGAAGCTCCCCACTCCGGACCCAGCCGAAGACTGGGAGCACGACCCGAACACGGGCCTCTTGAAGAGCCAGACGACCGAGTCCATGCGAACTCAAAAGGAGCCGACCGTCTTCGTCAAGTACGAGGCGACGAAAGAACACCCGGCCCAAACGGAGTTCTACATGCGAGACGTCGCGGTCGGTGTGTGGCGTCAGATTCTCTACTCGGGCTGCATCCAGGCCGACCGGAAGAACGCCATCCTCGCGAAGCTCAAGAAACTCCAAGACGCCGTCAAGCTCGCCCGCGAACAAGCGAACTTGATTGACGTCGAACGGCAACCATATGCGGAGGCATAGTAGCAATAT
>CAYYUU010000153.1:0-10569 GCA_964474955.1 uncultured Alcaligenaceae bacterium
GCGGCCCGCGATCTATTGAAACTCGAACGGCCCCGCAAGGCCCAACGTATCACGCCGCAAATTCTCTCGCTCTACTTTCGTTACATCCGCAATCTCTCGCTGATCGAGCGCCGCCTGACCCCCGATCTTTACACGCTCATCACCGCCGCCAAACAAACCTTCGGCGATGACTTCGCGTTGTCACTCACCGAGATCGCTCGCGAGTATCCGTACTCCCAGACATCGGAATCTCCAGACACCTTATTCCGAATGGGAATCGACCAGGCCGTTGTTCCTAGAGACGGGCTGGCTCCGGTGATCAGCCGTTTGCCGGGCCAGGCCTTTTCGTGGCAGCACTGCGAGTTGAAACCTCGTCCCGAAGAAGATAAACGAAAAAGTTGGCAGCAACGTTGGAACCCGTATGAGCGTTGCTCGTACCCACCCGAGGACACGCGGATCGAGAGTTTTCAACTCCACGTCCGCGAACAAGCGAAAGCCATCCTCGGCGAAGATCTCGCCCGGTCCGAAAAGTTCACGACGTCGGTGATGGACGGCCTCGACATACGCGAAACTCTCCGCCACTGGCACACCGGGGAGTTGTACGTGAAGGTGATTCCACCGAGTCGGGGGAGCATCGAGGTTGTGGTGATGTTGTTCGACGTGCCTGCCGATCCCAAGGTATACGTCGAGCGAACGACCTGGTACGCCGAACACGAGGAAGAATCGACCCTCGCGTTCTTCGCCACGGACCCGATGCAGAATCTCGTCGGTCCAGGCATCGCCCAGGCCGAATACGGTGGAGCGTTCTTCCTCTTTCCCCCGCGTCACATCCCCGACATCTGGACGGACCCGCGTCTGAATTTCGCCGACACGCTCGAAGAACGATTGTTGGCCGGAGGACTCCTGCACAGCGAAGAGCGGCACGTCGCACTCGTCTCCCCGAAAGCTCCTCCGGCGGCATGGCGACGACTCGCGAGCCAATTCGGACGGAAGCTCATCTATCTGCCGCTCAAACGATTCAGCGGTCAGACCTTGGAACGATTACGAATCTTCCACGTCCTCAACGGAAAGCACGTCCGTTCGTACGCGGCGGATTTTATTCGGGACATGTAACGATATGGACAGGGACAACGCGACCGGAGTTATGGATCAACCGGGTGCTCGACGAAAAACGTATTGTTGCCTCTTCGGACTCGCAGGTGGGTTATCTGTATTGTGTCTGACTGCTAGGTTGGCCTCTTTCGCCTCACGTCACGAGTTGAGAACTTGGACGAGAGCCACCTCTGTCTTGGTGTTGTTTTGTGGTGTCGCCTTTCTCTCGCGCTCGGGTACACAAGTGTCGCAAACGCAAGAACGGTCATTTTCGGTGGCACGTCCCCTGTGTCTTTAGGGACGTGCCACCGAAAATGCGAAACTGGTTTATCCGTCCGCCACGCGTAGAGCGACTACTCTTTTGTCGTGTCTTGCGATTGCGTTTGGCCCTCCAGATTTCGCATCAACCACCAACCACAACGCACCAGACACAACTGCCCGAGAGCCAACCAAACGAGAACGACAAGCACTCCCATTTTTCCGAGGAAAATCCACCGAGGAACTTCGCCCTGGAGTGTTTCAATCTCCTCGTCGAGTTCCCCGAGTTTCGTCTCGAAATTCCGCATTTTGGTTTGCACGCTCTCCAGGTCATCGGAGACCTCTTTGGCGATTGTTGCAAGGGAACCGGCTGCCTGTTTCGCCTGTTCGCCACCTTCTCGCAACTCGCCGATTAACTTTTTCAGCCGATCGAGCTTGTTGGAAGCGTTCCGCAGAGTCGACGAAGTGTCGGCGAGCGACCGGGTAGCAGGAACCCACGTTTTCACCTTCGTAATCTCTCGACCGATGGGGGTCGGCAATCCCTCCATCTTGTCCAAAGCTGCGGCAATGGTCTGCGCTGTAATGCTCAACTTCGCGGCTTGCTCCTGCGCGTTCGCAAACTGGGCATCGAGGGCTTTCTGTTTGTCGGTCAGTTCCGCCTGAGTTTTCCTTCGTGTCGCCGGTCTCTTAGAGTATCGGTCTGCGAGAACTCCGGCGAGACGGGCTTCGAGACTCACCTTACCCACCGCTTTATCCGCTTGTTCGAAGTTTTGCTTGATGGCGCCCAAGGCATTCTTGCCACCGTCGAGCACCTTCGAACTCGTGACGTAGAGTTTCTCCGCAACAACCCATGTGCCGACCATACCACCGACACACCCAACCACGCCAACGACACCCAATACCAAAGCGAGAAAACCGATTATGCGTTTCATGACTGGAGGCCCTCAGTGGACGAAGACAAAGTATCCGCGAGCTGATTGTTCGAAAAATTGACGGTCGGGGTTCGGTTCGCCGAAAAATCCGTTCATGGCATCTTCTTTTTTAATGCGTTGCGCCGAGTTTTCGTCTGCGTTTCCAGGGCCTTGCGGTATTCTTGTTGCGCTTGCGAAGCAGCCTTGCGAGCTTTCTGGATCGCTTCGTCGAACTCCTTGAACTTGGCCTTCCCATCCGCACCGCGTTTGCCTTTGAGGTCACGCAGATATTCGGTGCGAGTTCGAACGGCCTCCCGCCAAGTCTTTTGCGTCTTGGTCATCTTCTCGTAGAGCTTTTGGACTGTTTTCTGTTCGGGCGACAGTGGGAGCCGGGTCTTCGGTCGCGGAATCCGACCTGCGTATTTCTTCCGCAGCAAATCCCGTTTCGCCGTGAGCAGCTTGCGCTGGCGTTCAGCGATCTTTCGAAGTTTCTGGCTCTCGGTCCGGGTGACACTTCGATATTCTTCGCGTGCGGTCTTTCGAGCGTCTTGGTCCTTCGCGTCACGAACTTTCTCACGTGCCGTCTTGAGCGTATCCCGATATCCCTCTCGGGCCGCGTCGAGTTCTGTCCTCAATTCTCGCAGTTCGGCTTCGACGTCTTCGAACTTCTTGTCGGGGTCGCCTTCTGGAGATTTCGCGGGTGCTTTCTTTTTCGCGATTTTGTCGTTGGCTTGGGGTTTGGCTTTCGGATCACCGGCCTGTGCCACGGTCGACATGCCAAGTACCACGGCGAACACTCCGAGCCTCGCCAACAACCACTCTGAGCATTTCATGTCCGTCTCCTGACCTATGAGAGTTGAAGGATGTTCAGTACAATTTTGACGAGTGAACCTGTTCTTGTCGAGTGGGTTCCCGTGGGCAAACGGAAATGCAACAGCACGAGGAATGGATTGTGGCGAACAAGCCGAGGCAATATCTCGTTGAAACTATCGTGTCGGGTGGGCAAACAGGAGTCGACCGGGCAGCACTCGATGTGGCCATCGAACTGGGAATCCCTCATGGAGGATGGTGCCCGAAAGGACGCCTTGCCGAAGATGGTCGAATACCAGACGAGTACCACCTCCGCGAAACCGAATCGAGAGAATATCCCGTCCGCACGGAGATGAACGTGAAGGATTCGGACGGAACGTTGATCCTTCGCAAGGGGCCAGCTGACCGCGGGACGGCGTTAACCCAACGCCTGGCGAATCAACACGAGAAGCCTGTTTATGTGGTGGACTTGGCGAGAAACGAAAGGACCGCCGTGCAAAAAGTTCGGGCGTGGATTCAGGACTCAGAAATTCGAAAATTGAATGTGGCAGGTCCGCGAGAGAGTTCCAAAGAAGGGAGCCACGTCGCAGCCCGAGCGTTCTTGTTGGCGCTGCTCGTCGGCGTGCCAGAGAGGTTGAAGGTTGAGGGTTGAGGGTTGGCTTTCCATTCCCGCGGCCTCACGGCCACGTCTACGAAATGTCACCACTCCGTGGCTCAAAATAAAGCCAACAATTCGACACCAATTTTTCCTCAACCCTCAACTCTCAGCCATTCTCAATACTTCGTCGGCGTCCACTGGAGTCCGAGATTCGTTTGGCTCTCGCGCCGAGCCAACAACGCCCACGGTGTCCCCGGAAAGTCCGACGTAATCTTTCGCCAATTGCGTCGGAGTTCACGACGCCAACCACGCACGTTGTCGTCCGTAGTGGAGGGGCGGCTCTTGGAGGCTAGCCGATAGCCGTTGTTGTCCCCGCCAAGTTCTGGAAGCACGTCGCGGCGAATTTCCCCAAGCAAATAATTATACTCGTGGACGTAGATCAATCGAGACTTCAGGCGAGCCACGACAAGATAGTAATGGGCTTGCCATCGTTTCGACTTTTCGTTTTCCATGTGCTTCTCGGCCTTCTCGAGTTCGGCTAATGCTTCCTCCAAGAAAAAGATGGCTTTCCCTGGATTCTCTTGTTCCTGGAGAATCTTTTTCTTGGTGTTGGCCGACTTGCCGCCTCCGAAGTATTCGCGCATCGTGAACTTGTTGGCGTTCTCGCGAAGTGCCACCTTGGCTTTCACGACGGCCGCCCGGAGCGGAAACTGCTTCGCAAGGTCGGGCTTGAGGAAGTCTTCTTCGTTGGTGTAACCGTCCTTTTGGAACTCATCGAGAACCTTCGCCGAGAACGGCGGCAAGGAAGAGACCCGCAATTCGTTGACGCCTCCGGGCCTTCCCGCTCGCGGTGGAGGAGCTGCGTTGATTTCGTCGAGAATACTTCGGACGATGGCTTTCCCGGCGATCCCACCTTCGAGTTTTGGCTTCGCGATGACAACTTCCTTGGGCATCGGAGTGTCCTTGTTGAAGTCGGCCCCGCTGCTTGGCAACTGACCAACGAGCCGGGGCGTTTGTTTCAACTTCGATTTTTTCAGTGCGTCTTGAATGTAGCGATTCACGCGAGGAACGAGTTGGTCGAGTGGGAGGACGTCGTTCGGGTCAGGGATTCCCTCCATCCTTTGGGCTGCGGCCACACAAAGCGCTTCGAGGAAAAGACTTCCGTCCCGGAACGAGTAGGATTGTTGATCCTTGACGCAAGACGACCAAACTTGTACGCCCTTCGGCGGATTCTGCAAAATCTTGTCGAGCGTTTCGTCCATCGGATCGCTCCCCGGTCGCTCGAAGCCGCGTCCCGGGTTGTATCGGCAAACGTCGACGATGAAGAGTTTCTGTCTCGCCGGACACTTCGCAAGTTGCTCGTACACCCAGTCGATCGGGATGAGCGTTTCGGGATCGTTCAAGTCGCCTTCGACGGGAACCAGATAGCCTTTGCCGTCCATACCTTTTCCGTGGCCGGTGAAGAGTAACACGATACGATCTTGGGGCCGTGACGTTTCACAGAAATCACTGATGGCCTCCTTGATGACGTCCTTCAACGGAGCATCCGCCGTCCGCGAGCCATCGCTCAATTCGAAACATTGCGTTCGCGGAAATTTCAGCCGAAAGTCCAAGGCAAAGATGTCCTTGAGAGCGCCTGTGCTACTCCCCGCAAATCGCCCTTCCCGACGCGAGCCATACGTTAACGGGTTCGCCAACAAGTAATCGTTGACGCTGATGGCCAACAACCGACGCGGATACTTGACCGGACCTCTCGGACTAGTCTTTCGAATTTTCGGCCCGCGTTTTTTCGGAGTTGGATTGGGAATGACTTTTTTCGGTTTCGTCGTCTTGGTCATGCCCTGCGGTTTGTTGTTTTCGACCGGCTCGGGGTTGGTTTTCTTTGGCAAAATCGGAGTATTGCGAATCCGCTTGGCCTTCGTTTTGGTTTTCGGTGCGGGTGTGTTCTGGGTGTCCGGAGAAAGCCCTGTCGCAGGCGCCTCGTCCTGCTTGTCGGCCTGTGCAACTTGGGTCGTATCGCCCTTCTTCTTCGTCTTTTTCTCGATGGCCGTTTGAATGTGCGGCCAGGCAAACACTAAACCCGTCGTCGTCAGGATCACCAGGAAAAGCCCCGCCATGATCTTGGGTATACTGGATCCGCCTCGACGATACGGCGACCGTGCCTTGGAAAACGGCTGGTCGGTGGCATCCGGATGAAAGTCCCACGGATCACCACCACCCGGCACTGTCGTTGTGCTGGAGATGGAGTTGATGGGTGCCGGAGCTGCCGTCGTGACTGGATGCGCGACAGGAGCTGGTGCGGCTGCCGGTGCATTTGCCATGGTCGGTTGGGGTTTCGGGACGGCGACCGGTTGCGGAACGCGGCTCGCCTGGGGAACCCCAGCCGGAGCTTGGGCCAACCAAGGCGCAGGAGCAGGCGGCTGGCTCGTGATCTCGGATCGAGCCCGCGCCTGGAAGACTCTTCCGCAGTGTTTGCACTTCATACTCTGTCCCACCCACTGGGACGGAATGCGGAGTGTCTTTTGGCAGTGTGGACAACTGGCGTGAATTACTTGCGACATATGCTGAACACCCTTTCGCAGATGGCGAGCCGGGGCGGTGTGAAATTTCGGATGGAGTGCGTATCGTCTCTCCTTCCTTTAGATGCTATTTTACCCCACAAAGTTCCTCGAAGAAAGCGAGCAACTGGGGACTGGCGGCCTAGGCGAATGGGAAAGTTGTTTTTCGCTCCCCAAAGAGTTCTTTGGGGTTGGCGTTGAGAAACCGGGAGATCTTCTCACCGATGCAAATACCCAACCGTGTTGGCAACTTCCTTGGCGACCTCATAGGCTCGTTCCTGAGACCATCCACGATAGAGAGTCGTGTCGGGAACGCCTTGGTCACGCGTGAGTGCCGCGTAGAAGATTTCTTGATGGATGGCCACGTACCACCAAATGATGGCCGGGATGAGAAATGGAAGGAAGGCGAAGAAAATCAACCAGACCAAACAACCCGATTCGTTCCACTTTCCGGTCATCACGCCATCGTATTCGCTCAGCGTGATTTTGAAAGGCGATTGGGGCACGAAGCAAATGTACCAGGTTTTGGTGAGAGTCGTCTTTCCTTTCCGGTTTCGTTTGAGGTGCAGACGGTCGAACGTCCCAAACAAAAATCCAAAGATGATGCAGACGGTCAACCAAAGCCCACCCAGTAGGTACAGCAAGTGTAGCTTGAACTGTGTCGCCGGAAGCCCGAGCAACAGCCAAATACCGGCGCATGCGAAAAAGACTTGAAGCCTCGTTGGGAAGGGCGGTCCCGATTCCCACTCGCTATCGACCGGTTCAATGGTTTTCTGGATTCGCCGACGCTCGCCAAAGTGGTAGCCGCAATAAATACACAAAACGGCATCCGGCGGAAGTTGCGAGTCACACATCGGGCAGTTCTTTTGCAAACCGCCTTCGAGTTTGTATGGGCTGTCGTCCTCGAAATCGTCATCGCGGTGCGCCATCACCACCCTCCGTCGTGAAATCGTGCGCAAACCCATTCCCGCTGGAAACTGCGAGACTCACTCCTCGTCATCTTCCACCGCCGTCCGCGTCCAGTATTCTTTATTCTCCAAAATCGTCGATCGAATGGACGGATCCTGCAGAGCCGCCACTTGTGGGATGTGCGGCAAGTCGTGTTGGGAATGAAGCCCCTCGAGTTGAACGACAGGAGCTTTTGTGGACAAGAACCAACTATCGAAATAAACGTATTGTTCGTTCGGGTCGAGTTCTTCGAGGTGCAGCTGCATCGAATCGACCCACAAGGCGATTTCATCCTCAATGGGATCGCGGCGATACATCCCCTGCAGCACACAAACGGCTGTATGTTCCCACGATTCGTTGACTTCCACGACGCGCGCGAAGGAAAATGCCCGACGGCACCGACTGCAGATGAACAGCCATCCGCAGCCGCACCACGGACAGTCCATCTGGCCGGGTGATGAAATCAACGCCAACGACGGATCACAACGGCAATGACTCACCAGATCGTCGGACGCTTTCGCAAGGTACAGGTGCTTGGACACCAGCGGCCCCCACATCCCTAGAGAAGGTTCCCAGTTCGACCCACGCATCATAGCCCAACTCGCTATCGTACGTCAAACTCGACCTGGCGCGGTCGGATCAACAAGCGTCACTTTTTGAAGTATCGCCTTTCGCTCCGCGAAAAAACGACTACAAGAACACGTTCTTTCGCGGGGACGGAAGTATCGCGCTTTGTGGCACCTGATTTATCCAAGCGTTGGAGCGAAAGACGACACCCCAAAACAAAAATACAAACTCGACCATTATTTATCCGACCGGCCTGGCAACTCTACCTTCACGTCTTCGAGGTTCTTCCGAGAAATGTTGTGCTGCTTGGGCTTTCGATGAATCGTTGTTTTCGCCTTGCTCTATATCTTCGCCGCTCCCACCACGTTTCCGCCCGTGTGCTTGGGGCTTGGTGAATCGGCTGTCGCTCCGTCTCTTGAAGCGACTTCGAATCCCTCTGGATCAGTCGTCCGTCGCGGTGGCTCGATGGCTCGGTGTGGGCTCTCGTGTAAGTTCTGCGACATCGAGAAGAGCGTCGACGAGAGCCGATTCGTCAATCACAAGTCCTTCGTACCGGCCCTCGCGGACGCAAAAGCCGACGGTCGAAATTGTTGCCAGGTCCAATGAGTTTTGGCCGCCAAAATCGGTAATGCCGGATCGTAGGACAGGTCACAAACCTGTCCTACGGTCTTCACCAAACTGCATTCCCGAATTTGTTCGTCAAAAAACATCAGCGTTTCGAACGACGGCCCCAGATATCGGACCGAAGACGCAAATCACCGTAAACCGACCGGACCTGGTTCATGGTCCCATGGAAAACCACTCGGCTTGAGGTCGGAACGGCGCACGCCACTCGACTAATCCACTCCAATCAGTTGGAGTGTGGTCGCATCGCGTTCACCATAAAAGTACTTCTCCAGGACTCGGCGGAACACCGAGTCCTCCCCTGCCACGAACTCGAAGAGGGTCATGGACGATTTGAGCTTGATGTCGTCAGGCGGGCCGAAGATATCGAAGGCCGAGCGTCCCTCGACCGCAAGGACTGCTTCCGCGCATTCCTCCAAACTCGGCCCAAGGACCGGATGCGTCAGGTAGGCTTTCGCTTCCTCGATACTCTTGATGGCATAGTACTTTGAGGTCGCGCTGGAGCCCAAACCATCGAACTGAGGAAAGATGAACCACATCCAGCGTGTTCGTTTGTTTCCCGCCTTCAACTCGGACAGGGCTGTCTCGTAGACGCCTCCTTGGGCCTTCGTGAAGCGGCCCAAGTCGAAGGGATCTTGCGAGTTTGGTTCGTCGATTTCAGTCATACACTTGGCTCCTCAGCATTTCCGATTCGCACAACGGGATGGGGGTTGCGGAACGTCGACGAAAGAAGAACTGGCACGGGACGGTCGGATTACTTCAAAGTCGCGCCCTGGTCTGACACTCGTCCCCTCGCATCTGCGGCGCTGGTGCATCCGGCTCCTCGCTGCCTATTCTGCAGACCAATCCGAACACATCACCAACCACCCCTCTTGTTTCTCAGCATCGCGTTTTGTAGGCCAAGACGTGCTTCCACGGTTGAGGATTATACTCTTTTGGAGCGCACTCCGTCAGTGCCGGATTCGAATGGTCCATCGCATCGGCTTTGTCGGGTTGTCTTACACTAGCCCGATCCGCGGGCCGGAGCCAAAAACGCTGCGAGCGAGGGACATGAGCAAAACGCGAAACACTGCTTCAGGCGTTTCAACCCTCCTGTTGAACCATCTTTGCCCACGAACAATCGAACAAATCGATCCCGCAGTTCCTTCTTCTTTTTCGCCAATTCCGTCGCGATCGAGTACAATGCATTTCCCTTTTCCTCACCGAGGGTCAAACGACCGAACCTCGGGTGAATTCGTCGAACACACAAACATCGGATAGCTAATGGCCACTTTCCGGCACACCAGCGCGACAGACGTCGGCAAATTGAAAGGAACAAACGAAGACAGGTGGTTTGCCGACGGCCAACGAGGGCTCTACGTCGTCGCCGACGGAATGGCCAATGAGATTGCGTCCCAGGCATTGGTGGATCGAATTCCCGAGTTGTTCAACGATCTCGTCGAGAACGCCGAGCAAATCTCGACTCCCGAATTTGCCCAGCAAGTCCACGACCAGATTAACCAACTCAATCGGCTCGTCTACGAACGAATGGTCGAGGCCAAAGGAATCGGGCTCGGTACGACACTCGTGTTGGCGATCCGGAAAGACTCGACCATATCGCTTTCGCACGTCGGCGACAGCCGCGCGTACTTCTACCGAAACGCCAAACTCGACCAAGTAACGGTGGACCACTCGTTCTTGCAAGCGATGGTCGATCAAGGAAAGATCTCTGCCGAGGAAGCGCGAGGACACGGCAACGGCGGACCAACGCAGTTTATCGGGATGGATGGTCCCGTGTTTCCCGGCATCTGCACCTTCGAGATGGAACCGGGCGACAGATTGCTGCTCTGCACCGATGGCTTGACGGAGATGGTGTCGGACGAGGGCATCCTCAACGTCTTCCAACAGTTCACCGAACCAGAGGCGATTTGTCAGGGCCTCGTGGATGCGAGCAACGAAGCCGGTGGAAAGGATAACATTACAGTGTTGTTGGTGGCGGCGGACTGAGCGACCGGCTCCACGAGCAATCTACTTCAATCGGTGAGAAATCGTTCCACGGCCTTTGCGAATTTTTTGGGGCAATCATCGAAGACGAAATGCCCGGCCTTCCGATCCGTTTCCTCTCGCGAAATTGTAACGAATTTGGACCCTGGAATCGGAGTGTATGTTCGCGCTCCGGGAAGCGAAATAGTGTCGTCCTCTCCGTGGAGGCTGAGCGTCGGAGCTTTGCTCCTTATGAGGGCCG
>CAYYUU010000154.1:0-10514 GCA_964474955.1 uncultured Alcaligenaceae bacterium
AGTATCAGCAACTCTTCACTGGCGAAGTTCCCAAGTGTTTCAAACAGTAACCAAACAGGGACGGCAGTTCATTTTTAAAGCCCAAGTTCTCACGGAATGCAAGGAACAACTATATCGGAAGAGCCTTTACCTCCCCGTTTCGGGGTTGCTTGTGGTGTTCAACGAAGCCAAAGAGGATGAAGATGAGGAGTTCCATCTGTCTCCTTGCACCATTGTCAAATTCAAGACACAAAAGGGAAAGATTCAGATCCTGGCAAAATCTCGAGCCGAACATGTGATGATGTCGAGCCAACGATTACTTGACCTCTCCGTCGGTCACTGCCATGAACAACTCAAGGCTCGTCGCTCCAATCAATGATCCGTTGGTTGGGTGATTTCATTTCCGAGCAATTACGCCGACCGAAACACGTTTCGCCGTTTCATGTCTTCCAGAGCCCGTTCCCGCAAACCGGTGGTCTCATCGAAGATTCTCTGATAGAGTGTTCGATGAGCTTCGGTGAGTTTCTGGCCGCGACGTTGCATGACTGTGTCGGCGACTTGCATGAGTCCATCAAAGTCTTGATTTTCTCGCAACTCACCTTTCCAGAGAGTGCAGAACGAAGGTATGTATTTTGGAGCGAGGTTTCCGGCAGGCAGCACGTTGGTGAAGGCTCCGAAAGTCGAACCAGTATTGATCAGCGAGCCCAGACCAGACTTTGTGTGGTCGCCGACGAACCATCCGGCTTTGGTGGTCCCGGTGTTCACCGGTTTGCCCTGAATGATGACGCGAACTTCGCCGTAATCATTTCGCAGATCGCTGTTACTCGTTCCGGCGCCAAGGTTGACCCACTCGCCAACATATGCATGGCCCAAAAATCCGTCATGATACTTGTTGCTGTTGGCGTGAATGATACTCGCTTCGACTTCCCCGCCCACACGACAATGAGGGCCGAAAGTGGATTCTCCGCGAATTTTCGCTCCAAGAATCTGAGTCTTCGGGCCGACATAACAAGGGCCTTCGATGCGAGTGAACGCCGTAATGAGAGCTTCCTCATCGACCATCACGGGGCCGTTGTGGGTGTTGAATACGACCATCGGTTCGACCGTCGCGGACGGCGCGACGTGAACCAACTCCGGGTCTCCGACGACCGTGAAGTTGGAAGACGGAACACGCTCTTTCGTGCGGACCACGCTCTGGAAATCCTGCCGAAGGCAATCGCCGTTGTGTTCCACGAGTTCCCACGGGTATTGCAATAATTCCCCTTCGGTTTCGATGATCGGGAGGGAGTCGCGGAGGCGCGCCAACTCGATGTGTAAACTTCGGTTCTCAGTGTGTTCAACAATCTCGGAGCTTACAAGAGCGTAAACGACAGTGTCGTCTTGAACGGCAACGTGTGATTCGGAATGACGAGGGAGCTTGAAATTTTCTGGCGGCATCCACCGGGCATTCACGAACAATGTCGGTTGCTTGGGCAAGGCGCCTACAATATTAACGGGTACATTGGGATGTGCCTCTTGGGTGATTTCGGCAATCGATTCGCGAACGAACAGCCCCACAATGGGCTCGCCGAACGTCTCGGACAACCGGTCACCAAGCGTCTGCTTGCCGCAGAGCAAGTCGAACACCGGACGAGTCAGCGTCAACGGTTCGAATTGACTGATGGGATGGTCTTCGAACAGACAGAGCTGCATAGTTTTCTGCCTCAGTGAATAAGGTGCTTTCTCGGTCGTGCAAACAATCTGACCAGACGTGGATGCACGCTAATGCATGCATTTCTTATTCCGCTTTCGGGAATACTTGGCCCCGAAGCATTCCCTTTGCGGACATAAACCCATTGGTGAACTGACGCAAGATGATATTGCGGGAAAGCGGAAGAAAATTCCGATTGGGGAGGAAAATTGATTCCTTTTAATCGCACGGACTAATTTGTTGATTTCGTGCGAACGAGAAGCCCAAGTGAAAAAATAATAAAGTCCATGTTTCCCATAACGAACGTCCTTGACTCTCGGTTCTGGTGGGCATACATACAGACAAATACGTCACGACAATCGAACATCGTGTCGCAGTTTCCGCTCGTTTAGCTCGAGGCGGAATGAAGGAGGTCACAACGATTCGAGATACAACACAACAGACCACGATACCCGCGGCCAATGGCAAGAGCAACGCCCATCGAAAGGTAGGCCTAATGAAACTGATGGACAAATGGACGATCCAGGACGCCCTGGAGTTGTATGGTGTTGCCAATTGGGGCAAGGGCTATTTCTCGATAAACGATCTTGGTCATGTGGTGGTGCATCCCGACAAAAACCAACAAGTCGGCATCGACTTGCAGGTCCTCGTGGAACAGTTGATCGCCCGAGACATCCAACTCCCCATCCTGGTCCGTTTTCCCGGCATCCTTCGCCATCGAGTGCAGGAGATCCACGACGCATTTGCGACGTCCATTCGCGAGCACAATTATCAAGGCGAATATTGCTGCGTCTACCCCATCAAGGTCAACCAACAACGCCACGTCGTCGAAGAAATCCTCGACATCGGGAGCCAATTTCACTTTGGTCTGGAGGCAGGCTCGAAGCCCGAGTTGTTGGCCGTCCTGGCGATGACCAACGGACGCGAAACGCCAATCATTTGTAACGGGTTTAAGGACGAAGAGTTCATCAAAATGACGATTCTGGCCCGAAAGCTGGGCAAGAACATTATCCCCGTCGTCGAGAAGTATACGGAACTCGAAATGATCGTTCGGTTCGCCGAAGAACTAGACGTGCATCCGGCCATTGGAATCCGCGTGAAGCTCGCGACGAAGGGCGCGGGACGTTGGCGTTCGAGTGCCGGCTTCCGCTCGAAATTTGGACTGACGCTCAGTGAAGCGCTAGAAGCGTTGGACTTCCTCAAAGAACGGAACATGGCCGACTGTTTGCAACTCGTCCATTTTCATTTGGGCAGCCAGATCACCAACATCCGCAACATTAAAAACGCGCTGACCGAAGCGGCTCGGATTTACGCCGAACTCCATCGCGTCGGAGCGTCGGTGAAATATCTCGACGTGGGCGGCGGTCTTGGAGTCGATTACGACGGTTCGCAAACGGACTTCGAGTCGTCGATCAACTACACGCTGCAAGAATATGCCAACGACGTCGTGTCTCGAATCATGGCCGTCTGCGACGAAGCGGAAGTCCCCCACCCGAGCATCATTTCCGAATCTGGTCGAGCCATGGTAGCGTACCACAGCTTGTTGGTATTTGACGTGTTGGGAGTTTCCGACTTCGACGGCTACACGTTGCCCGAACGAGTCCCGGAAGACGCGCCGCAGCAAATCGAGGACTTGTACAATACCTACCAGAACCTCTCGAAAAAGAATCTGTTGGAGAGTTATCACGATGCGATTCAATCGCTCGACGAAGCGCTCTATATGTTCAACTTGGGTTCGTTGGGCATTGAGTTTCGGGCCTTGACCGAGAAGCTCTTTTGGGCCGTTTGTAGTACCGTCCGCAAAATCGTCCGGGAGATGGATTACGTGCCCGAAGAGTTGCAAGGGCTCGAGGCCATGCTCTCCGACACGTACTTCTGCAACTTCTCGCTGTTCCAGTCGCTGCCCGACAGTTGGGCCATCGATCAGTTATTCCCGATCATGCCGATCCACCGGCTCGACGAAGTGCCCACCCGGAGGGCGGTCCTTGGGGACATCACGTGCGACTCGGACGGGAAGATCACGAAGTTCATCGACCTCCGGGACGTCCGCAACACGCTCGAACTACACACATTCACGGGCGAACCGTATTATCTTGGCACGTTCTTGCTCGGGGCTTATCAGGAGATTCTTGGCGACCTGCACAACTTGTTCGGTGACACGAACGCCGTGCACGTTACGCTCGACGAAGATGGCGAATTCACGGTCGACACCGTCATCAAGGGCAACACCGTTCGCGAAGTCCTGGCGTATGTTCAATACTCCGCGGATGAATTACTCGCCCGAATGCGAAAGGACGTCGAAAGAGCCCTTCGAAAGCAACAACTGAGCCTCGTCGAAGCACGACAACTCCTGCGATTCTACGAGTCGGGACTCGAAGGATATACTTACCTCGAAGACCACATGGTTTAAGGAAAGGTGGAAGGCGGAAGGATGATGGCAGACACTTTTCATCCTTCCGCCTTTTGCCCTCTACCTTTATGTCGACTCCCATCAATCTGAAAGTTCGTCTGGGGCGGTTAGAGCTACAGAACCCGATTCTGGTGGCGTCGGGAACGTTCGGCTATGCGAAGGAGATGGAAGGCGTCGTCGATTTCGCACGACTCGGCGGCATAATCCCGAAGACTGTTACGGCAAACCCACGCGCCGGTAATCGTCCTCCTCGAACGATCGAGACGCCATCAGGCATGCTCAACGCCATCGGACTCGACAATGACGGCATCGATCACTTCATTGAACATCATCTCCCTTATCTGCGAGAACTACCCACCGCAATCATCGCCAACATCGCCGGAAAGACCGAACCAGAGTTCGTTGACATGGCCGCGAAATTGGAAGGTCAACCGGGCGTCTCAGCCATCGAGCTGAATTTATCTTGTCCGAACGTCTCGGGAGGCGTGAACTTCGCGACTGATCCGGAGTCGACCCGGCGAGTCGTTTCGGGCGTGCGTGAGGTCGTTTCGTTTCCCGTCATCGCAAAGCTGACGCCAAACGTCACCGACATTGTTCCGATTGCTCAAGCCGCTGCAGAGGCCGGAGCCGATGCGGTTTCGTTGATCAACACGTTCATCGGAATGGCGATCGATTGGCGAAAACGAAGACCGATCCTCGGGAACGTGACTGGTGGATTGAGTGGCCCTGCCATCAAGCCTTTGGCGTTGCGGCTCGTCTGGCAAGTCAAACGAAACGTCGATGTCCCGATCATTGGCATCGGAGGAATTCGGAACATCGACGACGTGATGGAATTTCTCGTCGCCGGGGCGTCGGCCATTCAAATCGGGACGGCCAATTTCTTCGATCCGATGGCTGCCGAGAAAATCGTTTCGCAGCTACCAGAGGCAGTGGCTTCGTTGGGATTCACGTCGGTGAGTGAGGTCGCGGTGTAAGCGAGGCGACTGCTTCGTTAGACCCTTTGCATTGGTACGGTTGTATGGCGGCCCTATTCGGGAAACCTGCTCCACGGGCGACGAACACTCGGCCTCAGTGGTGCTCGACTGGTCGATCGCCGAAGACCTCCAGGATTACCCATGTTCTTTTCGGTTCCCGATTTGTGGAATCCCTCAAGAAATGCCGTCTTCCGAGACTTTTGACCCTTCCTGAGTAGTCCGGCCATCAAGTGCCCAATGTCGAGCAACGAACTGCTTCCCCCCTCGCCCCACAGGGGCGTCGCCTGAGACCAATTCTCCGTCACGAACTTGGCCGCACAAATTCCGCCAGGAACAGTATGTCTGGTGTTTGCCATCAAAGCATCATTCCGAGCTACCAGAGCGGGCCAAAACGGTGGGACCGCTTGATAATAGTTTTCGCACCGGGCATCCTTTTTGCGTCCGAAATTTTCGGGGGTGCATATGCACCCGTAGGACCGTCGGGTCGAACCCGACGCTATATCGAAATTGGACGTTCTTCGACGATCACCCGGACCGGAAGGTGTTTTCTCTCGAAGGATCACTTAGGCATGTTCTATCACGATGGTGGCAAGCTCCAGTACGAAGTCAAAGTCGACAACCCGAACCCCGTGTTCGCCAAAGCGCTACAGCAAGCGATTGGCGGCATCCGGGGCGAAATCCGGGTCGCCCTCCAGTATTTGTTCCAGGCCTTCGGGGCCCGCGGGCCGAAAAAGTATCGCGACATGTTGCTCGAAACAGGGACCGAAGAGTTGGGCCACATCGAAATGCTCGCAACGGCCGTCGCTCTCAACTTGGAGGGAGCACCCACGGAGATGGAGGATGCCGCGAATGACCCAATCGTCTTTGCCAAACTTGGCGGCATGAACGTCCAACACGCCATCAGCACTTGTCTGGCGGCCCTCCCGGTGGACTCCAGCGGCGCGTCCCTTTCAACTGCTCCCACGTCTACGCCACGGGCAACATCGCCGCCGACATGTTGTCCAACGTCATGGCCGAATCGACCGGCCGGATGCTCGCCGTCCAACTCTATAAAATGACCGACGACCACGGCATGAAAGACATGTTGAGTTTCCTGATCGCTCGGGACACCATGCACCAAAACCAGTGGCTCGCGGCGTGGGAGGAAGTCGGCGGGAAGGAAGCCCACCCCAATCCGTCCAACTTCCCCCAAGAAAAAGAACCGAGCGAGTACAATTACACGTTTTACGCGACCGGCATCGAAGGCGTTCCGCCTCCCCAAGGACGATGGTCCGAGGGTACGTCCGTAGATGGCAGGGGAACATTCCGGACAAAACCCATGAAGCCTGCCGGGCAGGTCCCAGATCTGGGCAAGGCCAGCCCCAAGGCGGCCGTCCAAAAGGAACAGCTGTGATAGCCCGACGGACACGAACTTTGCCTCGCCTGGCGACGGATGCGGGGCACGCTTCCATCCCACCAATACCTCCCAACACTCATGACGCGAACGACCGAAACCAACCAGCACGATCACGACAAGGACCTCCCGAGGTACGCCACCGCCTTGGGCCTGCGGCACCAAGCGTTCGCCGACACCCTCAGGCGGATGGTCGCCGACTTATCAATGCCGCCACGGCCAAGGATCCTCGACGTCGCGTGTGGCGACGGAACGTACTCGGCGTTGTTGGCACAAAACGCCCCTCCCGGTTCGGACGTGGTGGGCCTCGACGATTCAAAGCCTTACCTCGAAGTGGCCCAAGCCACGGTGGAGAACGCGGGGACGGCGGACGACACGTCGTTGGTCCAGGGCGATGCCTTCGCGTTGCCCTTTCAAGACGAACACTTCGACGTCACGTGGTGTGCCCACAACCTCATCACCCTCAAGCCGCCTTCCAAAGTGTTGGCCGAGATGGTACGAGTCACACGTCCGGGAGGGACGTTGGCGGTCGTCGAGACGGACGACCTCCACAGCCTCGTGTTGTCCTGGCCGGGGGACGTGGAATTGTCGATCCACGACGCAGTGCGACGGGCATTGCGGGCCAGGGATTCATCCCTCGACGAGCGCTGTTTCGCCCGGCGTGGACGCCAGGCGCTGGTCCAGGTCGGACTCGAATCCGTCCGGAAGAAGGTTTACGTCACGAACCTCGACATGCCCCTCGAGGGGGTCGAGAAAGATTGGTTGCGGGCCTACCTCGGGATGACGTGGAAGCTCGTCCATCGGCACCTCTCGTCTGAGGAAACCGACCACATTGCCCCCTACCTCGATCCCGAGCGCAACCACGATTTCCTGCGTGACGAATACCTCGACGCCCTCAGGCTCGACTATGTATTCCTTGGCCGACGCCCAGGCGGAAACCCAGCATAGTCTCCTCTCAA
Source organism: uncultured Alcaligenaceae bacterium (assembly GCA_964474955.1). Lineage (GTDB taxonomy): Bacteria > Planctomycetota > Planctomycetia > Gemmatales > Gemmataceae > CAYRFQ01. The sequence continues at coordinate 7,406 of CAYYUU010000154.1, forward strand.
AAAATTCCGCCAAGCTTTTTCCCACGGTCTCGCGACACGGGGCTAAAATATACTCTCCCAAGCGTGAGAACCCCGAACCGTGCCTGCTACCTTTTGTAGAACAGAACCCCCCAACATTGTGACTCATTGCCCAGGACGACACCATCCTCATCATGGCCCCTCGATTGACCGAAGCCGAAATCCACGAAGTCCGACGTTGGATCTCGGCTCGACAACCACGACACAGTTTACCCCAACCGTTCTACACGGACGAACTCATCCACCGGGCCGACTCAGAACTCCTCTGGCGTCGGAGTTGGCTATTCGCCGCCCTCAGTTGCGAACTCAAGATTCCCGGAGACTTCCGAACCTTCTCGTTGGGCCATGACTCGGTGATTCTCGTGCGAGGCGATGATGGCCAGGTTCGCGCGTTCCATAACACGTGCCGACATCGAGGCTCGCGGGTATGCACCAAGGTTGCCGGGCGCACGGCGAAGTTCGTCTGCCCGTATCACCACTGGAGCTATGACCGACGTGGGGCGCTGGTAAGTGGGCCTCGCCTTCCGGATGAATTTGACAAATCACAGTATGGCCTGATCTCCGTTCCGGTGAAAGAAATAGCCGGACTCGTGTTTGTGCATCTAAGCGAGGCGCCTCGTGATTTTATTGCCGCGGCGATAGCGAGCGATTCGCAACTCGGGTTGCACGATCTCGTGAACGCCAAGGTTGCTCATTCCATCGAATACCTCGTCCGGGCGAACTGGAAAATCGTCTTCGAGAACAATCGAGAGTGCTATCACTGCCGGGCGCACCATCCCGAGTATATTCGGGCCACGCTCGACCTGGACCGGGACGAAGGGCGAGACTCCGCACGCCTTGCCCAAGAGAACGAACAACACCGAAAACGCTGGGAACAACTTGGACTCGATACTTCGGCGGCAAACGTGTCTTCGGACATGACCGGTTCTTGGTTTCGGGCAAATCGGACACCTTTGCGCTCCGGATACGTGACGGAGAGCCTGGACGGGAAACCGGTTTCTCGCTTGATGGGAAGGTTGCCGGACTTCGACACGGGAACAGCTCGGATTACTACGTTCCCAAACTTCTGGTGCCACGCCAACAGCGACCACGCCGTAGCAACGCAACTCCTGATGACAGCGCCCCAAGAGACCACTATTCGGGTGATGTGGCTGGTGCGTTCGGATGCCCAGGAAGGCGTGGATTACCACCTTGGCACACTTCTCCCATTCTGGCAGCGGACGAGTGAGCAAGATTGGGAAATCTGCGAAACCCAACAAGTCGGGATTAACAGTTCGGGGTATCGACCCGGGCCATATCTTCCTGGCATTGAGGATAACGTGGATCATTTCGTCGTATGGTATCTTGAGGAATTCAGTGCGCAACTTGATGCCGAGGTTGAGCGAAACACGTAAGGGACGGACCCTCGCACACTTTTCATTAAGACAGTTTTCCGAGTCTTCCCCTTTTTCAAGGGGTTACAATGAATAGAGTGCGATTTGCCCCAGCAACAAGCGAGTCGTTGGGGTTGATTGGAAGACAGGTTTGGCAACGCGAAAAAACTGATTGTCCGGATTTGATTGTGGAGTGGGAGCGTGATGACGCCGGACAACCAAGACAAAACCAAAGACAAAAACACGAAAGCGGCAACTCCGCTGCCGCACTCCCAATCAAAAACAAAACCGGACGGCAATCCATTTCGCGTTCCGCAACCGGTCTTTTGAATTCTTGGACAGGTTCAAACCAGCCGGACAAACAACGTCGAACATCCAACTCTCCCATGCGTATAGAATAATCGGTAAAGTTTAACGAGTCACTCATGCCGCTCCGAACCTCTTGCCGATATTATTGCAAACTGACTTCAACCGAGGAGGTTCCAAACCATGCCCTTGTCTTCCCGAAAACGTTCAATAGGCCAAAGGATCGCTTCCTGGGTTTCTTGCCAGATCGTGGCCAGTGCGATTCTCGGCTTGTCCCTCTTCGCCACACCCGTCCACGCCCAGTTTGGCGGTGGCACTGGTGGCGGCGGTGGCGGCGGTGGCGGTGGCATCGGCCAAGGCACCGGCTTCGGGAACCAGGGGGGAGGTTTTGGCCAACAGTTCGGAAACCAGCAAGGCGGCACCGGACAGGGCACCGGCTTCAGCTCCCAGCGAACCCCCACTTCTTCGAGTTCGGTGGTGTCGCAAACAAATCCTTTCCGGACGTACTACATCAATCCGTACTCCCTCGGTTTGCAAGTGAACGCTTCGGGTACTGCCAACCAACAGCAGGGTACATTCGGTGAGGCTCGCTACAAGGATGCTCTTCCGACGACTGGTGGCGTCGGGATCGCCAATCAAGGCGGTGGTGGTGCTGCGGGCGGACTTCGAGGCACTTCGGGAGCCACAGGTGTTGGAGCTGGTACGGGTGTTGCACTACGAAACACCGGAACCGGTGTTGGTGTTGCTGGCGTCGGGGGAGCCGGCGCTGGGCGAGCCGGTGTCGGTGGTGTCGGTGGTGGTGGAGGCGGTGGTCTCGGAGCAACCAATCTGGGCGGTGGTGCAATCCAAGGCGGAGCCGCATTCGGGGGCCAAACAGGCGGGACATTCGGCGGCGGCGTCACGACGTTTTCCACAGCCGGTGCCATGCGTGCCCCCGGTTACGTTACGCAACCGGGCTATACTCTTCGAATCCAACCACCATCGCCAACACGTCTGCAAACCCAAGCTTTCCGTGTGATCCGCGGGTCGAGCCGATTGCCTTCGGCGACTGGGATTAACGTTGGCGTTCAAGGTCGCACTGTCGTTCTGTCGGGCAACGTCGCGAGTGCCCGAGAACGTCGCCGTGCCGAAGCCATCGTCCGACTCTCGCCCGGCGTTCGCGTCGTGCAAAACGATTTGGTGGTTCGACCATAGGATCGCCGCGAAATGAACTTCTACTATTTATTCGGAACGATAGGTTCCGGAACGCGGAATAAATAAGTGTCCGGTTTTCTGTGTTTGTCGTAGAAACACGCGGGCCGCGCAATGTCACTTAAAGTCTCACGGTACCAATTCGGTCGGAACGTGGTGTTCCGCAACCGATTGGTTTCGTGGCCGAAACTTCTTGCGTTTCGGATACGCCGAGCGTTGGT
>CAYYUU010000155.1:0-10505 GCA_964474955.1 uncultured Alcaligenaceae bacterium
GTTGAGTTGGAACGTGAAGGTCACGTCGGACTGGATCTTCTCGGGACGTTTCACAGTTCCACCGTATCGGGCCAGGTCACTGTTGTTACCGAGGTTCAAGAGAGCCCGCTCTTCGCCATCCCCTGCGGTCTGTCCGAGGTCGATGTGGATGCGGAACGTCAGGTCCTCAAGGTCGTTGAAGGGTGGGGACCTATCGAGGGCTCTGCGGGTACACAGGATGAATGTCAGGGCGTCACCCTTTTGGACAGGCACGTCCTCACCGTTTACACGTTTTACACGTTCCCGATTCTTGGTCGGGAACACAAAAAGGCCCGTAATCCCGGCCGTCAATTGTCGATTGAAGATTGGGTCGGCGTGGTCAGACGCAAGGCCAACCGGCGCCGCAGTGTGGAGCAAGCCGACGGTCATGGCGATGCCCAGCACGCACGAACCAAAACGCTTTGGCGATACGATTCGAGTCATATGGTATTCCTCTACGCGAACAGTTGGGCACCGATGTGTTCACCGAGTTTGCGATAACTTTCCCACTGGGCTTCGTCGAAGTTTTGATCCAACGTGGATTCGTTCGGAAAGTCTGGATGGGTGGCGGCGTAACTCGTGACGTCGGCGGGCTCATCACCGGTTTGCGTCGCCTTGACGTAAAGCACCCAGGTGTGTGTCCTATTCAGCCACGGATCTTCCGATTCGTTGTCCGCGAACTTCGGGTACCGGACGAGCAACAGTGCAGCATGGCGGCGAGGCAACGCGGTGCCCGAGGCCAACAGGTCGTGGATGCTTCCGAGGTTCGGTCGGACCGAATCGGGGACGCCAGGGTTTTCCTCGGGGGAACTCAGATCGACAGGAGTGACTTCGGCTCCCATGTCGACCCTGGCGAGCCGGATGAGAAGGGCCAAGTTGCCGCCCTGGTGGTCACGGTCTTGACCTCCGTCGCACACGATCACGAAAGGGACACGTCGGCGGAGCAGCTCGTAGGCTCCGGTGACCTCAAAGTTACCTCCGTCGGACAAGTACCAGTGGCGATACCAGGGACCGCCGAAGCGACCAATCAACTCCGACAACAACAAGGCTTGCGTGGAGAACCAGCGCGTCATCAAGTTGGTGATGATCTCCCACAACCCGCATCCTGTCGTGACGTTGGCTCGGTCGTGAACGCCGAGTCCGGAGTTCCACCAATACCCCAACCGGATGTTCCCCAACGTCAAGAGCAGGGATTTAGCAACCCCTGTCCTTCGTCCGCTTCCGGGGCCGACAGCTGCTCCCGAGATGGCGATCCATTGCCGAAGGTAGAGGTCCTCTGCGGCAACCGGGACGCCCTCTTCGCTCAACAAAGGGTGTGGACGGTTCTTGTCCCCCAGTGGCAACAATGCGTTCAATCCCTCGTTGTTCTGAACCCAATTGGCATGCCAGTGTTGGGCCAGATTCATTCCGGCTGGCCCGACGGCAAGGTTCTCGGCTTGGCGGTCCGGGACGCCTCGCTGGGAGGCCACGTCGATCGTTTCGTTGACCGCGCAGTTAATCAGGTGCAACGGTCCTCCGCCCAGTTCGGGCCGGTAATGGCGGATGGGGACGTCATCCCCTGGGATCATTTCGACGGAATCCTCTTCATCCGGGTGAGTCCTTCGTCGTGGGTTCACTGCCCCAAAGAAAGCCCTGGCCAACCTCGCGGCATAAATCCCAAGCGGCGTCGAATGGTTGACGAACGGAAGGGCCGTTTGGGTCCCCAGGAGTCGGCTGATGATGAGGGCCACGACGGTCGCAATGACGCCCTGCCAATACATCGTTCCCAACCCGTAGACCGAGTGGCACGTGAACGAGAGGAAGACCAAGGGAGGGACAGCTCCCCCCAGGAGCATGACTGCGGCCCAAAGGTAGGGACGCGGTGCCGACAGAACTCGCGAGGTCTTCTCGGACCTCTTGACGAACAATCCTCCGATGGCCCGCAACACCCCGACCACGCCGAGTAGCACCGACCCGAGCGAGACGAACCACCCCATGACGTTGGTCGTGGTCCAGCCTCCGTTTCGCATCACGTCCGCCAACCAGTATCCGATTCGATCGATCACCGTGAATCCCAACAGCAGGACGAACGTCGACAACCAAAAGGCGAGGCGCCGGGTCAGGTGGTTGCGGGCGCGCAGAAGGCGGAAATGGTTGAGTGGGTCGCCGGACGACTCCTGGCGGCTGGCGAACCAACTCCCGAAACTCCAGAAGATGGCTGCCGTCAAGACAACGAAGGCGAGGACGCTGCCGGTCGCGAGGACCAGTGCCACCGCACCGACCCCAGCGGCAAACAAGACCGGAGGCAGGAACGCTTCGGGGAGATCCTGGGAGGTCAGCCAATACGCCACGAGCAACGGAACGACTGCAAGCCAGAGCGTCACTTCGGCGACAACTCCGCAGCTTCCGATCCAAGTCGCCGGAAAGTAGGCGTTCAGGGGAGCCAACGACGTCATCGCCAGCTGTAGGAGTGTCTGGAACGTGCCTGTCGGTCTCGCGTACGCGAACGCATTGAGAATCCCGAGGACGGCAAAAACGAAGATGCCGAGAACGAGGTAAAGCGTCGTCACGTTACGCCAGAATCCGGCGACGTTCGTGATAGACTCCCTCTTTCCGGAGGGAGATAGATAGTCGGAGTGTTTCCGCAACCATTGCAGGGGAGGCGATCGGGAGTCACTCAGGTCGCGTCCCACGCGCTCTTGGCCGACACCGTGTTGGCCATTTGTGTCGGTCGACCTCTGTGCATCGACCTTGCGGCAGACGTCGAATGCTCGGCCCAGAAACGCACCGATGTAACCACCTCCAGAGACCGTCGAGAGGAGATCAACGCGGGGTAACCAGCCTTGGCGGGCCAGCGATTGTATCACGCCTAGACAGAAGGCGGCACTGCGAACGCCGCCGCCTGACAGGGCCAGACCTAGCGTGTCCGAGGGTAATCCGGACGAACTCGCGGGAGGCGATGGAGGACTGTCCGGGTGTTCGTCCGGCCCCCTCAATCGCAGGAGCCAGGGAATGTCGTGATGGGTATCGTTCATGCGTTTGTCGTCCACGTATTAAGACACTATATGGGGTCAGTGAGAAAGCCCTGCCTTACGGCGCCGTTCGGCGATGAGGTTGGCTTCGGCCGCCTCGACTTGGGCTGGATATAATCGTCGCGCCTCGTGTTCTTTTCGAGAAGGAAATACGGGGTCGTTCGCCAAGGCGTCTCGGACCTCGGGAGAAAGTTCATTCCAAGGCGAGGGGTTGTCCTCCGTCAGGACGTCTGCTGCCTTCTCGGAGACCATGTAGATGTTTGTCACAATGAAGAACCCGGGAATCCGCCGGAACACCGAAGCATCGACCACCCGGAGCCCTGTGACGCCCCTCACCCGGAAACGGCTGTCGAGGACCGCGTCCTCTTCGGTTCCGATTTTGCAAGTTCCACAAGCGTGGTGTCCCCAGGCCACGTGTTTGATCCACTTGCGGACATTGCCTCCAATTTGGTCGCTACATTCGGGCATGTCGAAACTGGCGATCGACCCTGCTTGTACCCCTTCGGCGAGGATGTGGCGAACGAACTCCACGCCCTGGTGGAGAGCCTCCAGGTCCTGATCTCGGGTCGGCGTGTCGGACGAAAGGTCTTCGTCCGGGGCCATGGGGAACGACCGAAAATTGATCTCGGGCCTTTGAAATGGGGAGTTACTTTGGAGCCGCACGTGCCCCGCATGGTGTCGCGTCCTGGCCTTCAGGATCAACCACGTGAGGGCACGGCGGGCATCGGGATCGTCCTGGGAGGGAAGATTCAATTTGTCGGGCTTCGAATACCCAACGGCATACCCTCGAAAGTTGCCCGCCAGTGCAAAGATGAACAAGTCCGGGGCGAAATCTTCCTGGTTGGACCGCTTCAAGATTCCAACAAGTCCACCATTGGATGAGTAGATTCCGCGGCTGTAGGCCGACTGTCCCTCTTGTTGGATCCATTGGGTTAAGTACTTGTCGTCGCTCTTGGAGGACACACCAAGACCCCGAATGCTCCAGAACTGCTCAGATGCGCTGGCAGTGATGGGCACCTCGTAGCGGTCTTGCAGGTTCAACCCAACGCCCGGGAGGTGGACTCGTGTGGGAATGCCATTCTTGTGGAGGTGGTCCTCGGGACCGATTCCGGAGAGCATCAGAAGCTGTGGTGTATTGAACGATCCCCCACAAAGGATGACCTCACGTTTGCAATAGACCGCAACGACGTGGTTGTTCCAATCATCGCCGACGGGTTGTGAGTTCGGGTCGGCCTCGTAGACGTGCTCTCGTGGGAGACAGGAGACCCCGACGGCACGGTGTCGAGCATCCATTCCGCCCACCCTGGCTTCGGAGGAGCCATCCTCCAAGAGCACCTCGGTCACAAAGACTCCGGTCGCAAGATGCAAGCGATGGCCATGGTGCGAATCGTTCTTGCACTTGAGCAATCGGTCCCGGGGGCTGGATCGTTCACCTTCCTCAGTGACGGCGACAGGAATCCGGGTGAGTCCTTCGGGACTGCGACGCATCGTCTCCCAGTGATTTGGATCCAAGCTCGGGAATACTCGGCCAGTAATGACGGCCCCGACCCAGCTCCCAATGCGCTCCAGTCCGGTGCCCAGCGCGACCACGGCTGCCTTGAGGACGATCTTCAACAACTGCCGGTCCGCCTTGAGGAAACGCAGGGAGGCCAAAGTTGTGTGGAGCCACCCGGAGTCACCATGTCGCCCATTGTCCCAGGCGTCCTTGCACCCAAAGAGTTTTTTGATTTTTCCCCAGAGTGTCGGCTTGTTGTAGTGACAGTTTTCTAGTCTTTCGAAGTAAGCACGCATCCGTTCGCCTCGCCAACTCTCGTCCCCTGTGGCTTCGGCGATTTCGTCCCAATCTTCCGATGGTCCGCAGACGGTAATCATAGCGTTGTGAATGGTACACCCACCAAGGCCCTGGGCTCGGGGATAAAAAATCCCCCGGTCGTCCGGGCCATACGGTTTGCCCGTGTCGGGGTCCTTTTCGCCGTCCTTGGGTCGATGAACCTTGGGGTCCAAGCTCCCCTCGGGGTCGGTCTCGAAGTGCTTGACGAAGTACTTCAAGGAGTGCCTCGGGTCCTCCGTCGTCTCGGTGTGGAGGAGGGGGACCTTGGTGCTCTCGACACGGCTTCCTTCCGGAATGTTAGGCTTCTCGGGTCCCATCTCGAGGACCAGGACTGTGTATCCTCGTTCGACCAAACGGGCAGCGAGAGGTGCCCCTCCGGCTCCCGAACCGACCACGATGAAATCGATCGGTGTCGTCTCGCGGTTCTTCCACTCTTCAGCGATCACGCTCATGTTATTTCCCTCGTTGGTCCAGGAGGGTGTCCCGAATCGAACTCGGGACACCTCCGCTGAATCTCTTAGAACGATTTCACCAACAAGATGAGATCTTTCTTTTCGGCGTCTGATAGGTGCCGTATGAACTCGTAATCATGCCCCCGATCCATGACCAGGTCGGGACACTTGCTCGCTCGCATGAGGTACGGCGCGACCTCGGCTTCGAACTCGTCCCGGCCAGGTTTCTTGCCCTCCGGGGCCTCGGCGTAGCCCACGACGAAGTTCGAGAGGGCCACCAAAGCCTTCGCCTTTGCGTCGTACGAAGCGTCAGGGTCCAAGTTCGCGAGGACGTTGACCGGCACACCTTCGGGGATGGGCCCGAGACTCAAGGGCTTGCTGAACTGGCCAGACAAGATGCGACCGAAGTGAAGTCCGACGGCAATGGCCGCAACGAGACACAGTACCCCCACCCAACGAGCGACCGCCTTCCGGCCACGACCGTTCCAGACTCGGTCCGGCAGGAAGACGAGGATCACGCCGAGTCCGAGGACCACGGGCAACAAGATCGCCTGTCCGAACAGCCACGGGATGGTGTGTCCCGTGACGGTGTCGAGGAGACGGAGCAACAGCGTGTGTCTCCACACCAGAAAGACTGCTAACACGGTCACAACGGCAGTGCCCACGACGACCAACCACCGCACAGGTGAGAGCAGCCACTCGACCCACGAGAAGCGAGCCGAGAGTCGGCGTTTCAAGGAAGAGTGTGACCCACTCGAGAGCAAGACGACGCCGAGGAAGACCAGGGCGATGGACGGAATCCAGGGGACCACCCCCACCCAGAACTCCGACCAACCAGTGAACCCACCAATGAGAGTCGGGACGTCGTGCGGGGCGATGAAGAAATAGCTCTCCTTCGTCGTCCGGAAAATCCACCCGCCGTCATTTCGGATTTGTTCCTCCGTTGCGTTGTCGACGATCATGGGTTCCTGGCCGACGTGCCAAACGAATTGTTTCGTGGGCTTCAGGCGTTTTTCCGGCCAGAGCAACCGCTCCAAGGCGTCGTCGAACGCCTCCATGCGGCCTTTGACGGAAGGATCGTTGTTAAATGTCCCCAGGGCGTTGTTGTGGAGGAACGGGGCCGTGGCCCAGATGGTGATGAGCGTGGGGACACGATAATATCCTGGTCCGCCCGAGGGAACTTTGAACGACTTCTCGGCCCCGGAGAACGGATCGCGATACTTGATGCGACCGACGGAGTCGAGTTCCTTATACGTCTGGGAGGCATAGTCTTCCCACATGTTGCCGTGTAGGGCGTTGGTGGCCATCGCACGCTGAGAATTCGTGTGCGTCAGGGTGACGGGAATCCTGCGGTCCGTGGAGAGGTAATTCTTCTGCCAAAACTCTGGAACCTCGACGGCTGCTCGGGCCCAAACGGCATACGCCGGGGGGAGCTTGCCGTCACCCCGAGTCAGGCGGACGAGGTCTCGCATTCGCAACCGAAGACCCCTTCGGTCGGAGGGAAGCGCCTTTTTGCCCTTCTCTTCCAACTTCTTTCGGACTTCGTCGATCTTCTCCTCGATCTCCGGGTTGTCCCCGGGCTGGATGCTGGAGTGACATGCGATGCATCCCTTCGCGAACACCTGCCGGCCCTTCCCATACCCCTTGTCCCAAGGGTAGCCGTCATCTCTCAGGTGGTTCTTCCTCAGTTCGGCGGACATGTCGGCATGGGCCAACCGCATGGGGTCGGTCGCTTTGAGGAAGTACGCCGCCAGGGGACGGACGCGTAGTTCGGTCGCATGCCAGTAGAGCGACTGTTCCTCGCAATCTTTCAGCTTGAAGGGCCGTTGTTTGCGGAACCCGAGTGTGGTGTTGTGGAGTAGCCTCCATTGTTGGTGGTACGTCCCGATGTTCAAGTAGACCCTGGCCAGCGCCAGATATACGCCAACACTGTCCGACCCATCGAGCAGCACGCGAGGGACGTGGTGGGGATTTTTGAAATCGGTCTCGTCGGTGGACTCCCTCAGATACTTCAGGGTCTCCGGCCCGACGGTTTCCTTGGGGTTGTGTTTGGCTCGCTCGAGACGGTACGGCAGCCCATAGAATGCGTTGACGGTGTTGGCGTTGTTGATGTTGTCCGAAGCCACAAGCGAGGTGTCGATCGTGCCGGGTAGCTGCGAGTCGAGGACGTGGTACAGATAGCTTTTTGGAACGTGCTCTCCTGCGAAGACGGTTCGAAATCGCATGTATTGGTTGCCGATGTTGTTTGAGAGGTTCTTCCACTCCGGAAACTCTGGGTCTGCTGGCGGCTTGAGTGGGTGCGGTCCGATGTGGCAGAATCCGCAACTCATGCCCACGCGGAAGGGACGAATGGTCCTCGGATTCGATGCGTAAGTTGGGTCCTTGTAGTATCTTTCGGGGTCCCAACGTCGCTTCGCCGCACCATCGAATTCGGGGTTGGGGAACAGACGTAGTCCTACGACACCCGAAGGATAACCATAGACTCGGGGATCAGGTCGTTCGGACTCCGGACGAGAAGTCTCGATGTGTTTGTCCGTGATCGGACGATCGTAGCGAATGCCAAAGGCCTTCTGGGTCTCTTCGTCGGTCGGCTTGCGGGTTCCAGGTTCGGTGATTAGCCCCGCCCTGGCAAATCGTTTGCCTCGCCAGTTGCTGTCTAGCAACTTGAGCAGATCGATCGATCCGTAGCTGTGCCGCGCGAGCCAATCCCAGAACGCTTGGTTCCCGCCGGCCCATAACACCCAGGCATTGCGGCCAATCGCCTCCGTCGCATTGAGCTTCAGCGGAACAGCTTTGCGGATCTTTCCGGGCTTGTGGTCTTTGTACGCGGGAGACTGGTAATCCATGTCCTTGAAGAAGTCGTATTCCACCGGCGGATAATACTGTTTCGCGGCGTCTTCGAGTTGTTCGGGAGTCGCCCCTCCGGAGAAATATTTCTGGGTGCCTTCGTCTGGTGGGGCAGCCGGCGGTCCGCACCCCGTCAAGAAAGTCGCACATGGGACGAAAATGAGCAACGACCACAGTTTCTTTTTCATGTTGGCAACACCTGTTTTCGTGGGTCTCGCCCCCCAGCTGGAGGGATCTTGGGAACTGGGAGGTTTTAAGGATTATTCCGCAACAGCCGTCTCGGGCAGTATCATATGTCCTATGTCGGTGGCCTGGGCAAACTGACTAAACGTGGCACATCGTTGTTGGTTGTCGGTCGCGGTGATCCCCATGACGGCCATCTGGAGCGATGTCACAAACTCAAAGGAATCCCCAGCTCCGAAATCGACCTCGTAGCCAAGGTCGGCGAGAGACGCAATCGTCAACTTGCTGAGGGGGTTGGACCCCGGATTGAGAAAGCCCGTCATGAGTTCGTTGGCAAACACCAAGTCACGCCAGTGACCGCCTGCCGTTCCGGGACCACCACGGTTTTCCACAGGGACAGGGAGAGGCGAACGTTGGCCGATGACTTCGGCGAAGGCCGACTGAGCCTGCGGACCGATAAAGACCGGATTCGCCGAACCAAGATTCCGCACCAATCCTTTGAACCGCCAGAGTGTACCAATGCCCAGGACGTGGCCCATCTCGTGGACGATTGCGTTCAGCAAAGATCCTTCGGCCTCAAGCCGATCGAGGTCGAAGATGTCGAACATCATGACTCCTTTGGCATGCAGAAGATTCCCAGACCGGAACTGAGTCGGGGGCGGCCTGGCCAAGGACATTCCCGTTGGGTCCACCTGCTCCGTCAATCGCAACGCCCACCGCATCAATGAGAACGTCATCGACGATTTCCCCGGTTTGCAAACGGACTGCCCGGAGATCACCCACAATGAGTTCGGACCACCGACGGGCAGCGTCCTGGAAAACGTCTTGTTGGCTGGGAGTCAACCCACCAAGGAAACGAACCTGAATCGAAAAATTGGTTGCCATTGGAATTCCTCAGCTGGGGAAAGTGCGTTCACGTTAGATCAACTTCAGACCGTCCAAGCCCGCAGAATGAGTAGGAACTCGTCACTTTAGGCACTTATGGCCTGCTCGAGTTTGACCCTGGACGTCCTCGGCTCTTAGATCAACAAACGAGTGGGTGTGAATTTACCGGAGAAAAAAACTAGATTTTTTTCGGATGCCTGATGAATGTGTCTTTGGTTCGGTTGGTTTTCTGTCGAATTATGGGTTTGGCTTGTTTTTTCAGACAATGGTATGAAAAAGTTGCTCTTCACATCGATGATGTCATGTCATTCCAGTGATGCTGGATCAAGTCGTGTTTCTACCAATGGCAGAAGTGCGGTAGGTCGTGGCGATTGGGTCATCTAGGTGCAGTGAAGTCGCGGCAGTACCTTACGTTCGTGACAATCGGTCGGAACTCACCCCGGATTCCGATAACGACTCGCGGTTTCGTGTTTCACATTTCTCTGGTGGCCGGTCCTCAACTTTGCCAAACCAACATCACGGCTACGGCACATTGACAATGGCGTAGGTTTTGGGTGGTTGCTTTTGATTGGAGGACTTCTGCCAACGAGAGACCACAGATCCCCGCTGTCCCCATTTCCAGGAACTCGCGACGACTTTTCTTTTCCGGATGGTCGGTCAGTTCGACAGACCTATTATATCTCCAGAAAATGAGTCGGATTGATGACTGGGTTGAGGTTAGGGTTCCATTTCCTCTAATCCGGGCCAGACGACGGTGTGTTGATTTAAGGACTCGGAGCCGAAAATTCGGACTCCGTAGTTCTCTCATTTCGGGAGTTCATTTTTCTTTCCCCCAGCCTCGCAAAGACATATGATTCGGAAAGCAGGCCCTGAAGTTCATAGCGATGGAGCATCACTGCTGCGTGCCTCGCGATCCATTGAGCCCAAGTTTCCGCTCGCCTCGATATGTTGTTGCAGGAGACACTGGAATGGGAAAAGAACATTTGACGGAATCGAAGTGGAAGTCACTTGTGAGCAAAAACAAGCTCGATGACAAGACTGTGCAAAATGCCCTGACCAAGTACAGCAAGCTGGAAGGCGGGAACGAGTACGACAAGCAACTCGACGCTCTTGGGGAAGTCACGACCGCGGCCAACAAACTCAAGACGAAGGTCAAAGACAACAAAGACGTGGCGAAATTTCTCGACGAGATGCTCAAGGAAGCCAAGAGTCGGACGGCCGACGTCGAGAAGCTCAAGAAACAACCCGAGAAGGAGGACGTCAAGGAGGACGATCGCG
>CAYYUU010000156.1:0-10471 GCA_964474955.1 uncultured Alcaligenaceae bacterium
CCCGATGGGTGACCGCACCAATGGCGCTCGACGGGGCTATCCAAGCTCACATCGTGTGGAGCTCGGAACAGCTTGGAGGCCCTTCGCTGCCAACCCGATTGGGATACTACCAACAGTTCGTGGAGGCCTTCCCTGCGGACAACAATCGCCTTGTTGCGAAGATCACTTCTCGCGCACCAGGTAGGATCACAGCAGACCTCGAATGGGTCGACGACAATGGAAACCTCCTCGGACGATTGGAGGGGTATGAATGTGTCGTGGAACGGTCCCTCGCGGATCACTTCCGACAGAACTATCTCGCCGACACCACTGTACCCCTTTGACCTGGCGGTTCCATGCAATCGAACACTCGCGTCGCCATCGTTGGGATTGGAGGGCTGTTCTCGAAGTCGCCGACGCTCGACCATTTCTGGGACAACGTCGTCACTGGAACGGACACTTCCTCCGAGGTGCCGGAAGGGCGTTGGTTGCTCCCTCCAAATCTCGCGTATGACCCGACCGTTGGTCGCAAAGATAAGGTGTACTCGAAACGCGGATATTTCATCGAAGATTGGACGTTCGACCCAACGCCCTGTCGGCTTCGTCGGGAGTTCCTGTCCCAGCTCGATCCCCTGTTTCACATCACGTTGCACGTCGGACATCAAGCCTGGAATGATTGTCGGACCGAGCAAGTCGACCGAGACCGCTGCGGAGTCATCCTCGGAAGTATTTGCTTGCCGACGGATGGCGCGTCTGCCTTCGCCGAATACTTCGTGGGAGACAGCATCCTTGAGCAACTCGGTGCGGACCTCGTCTCCTCTAGGAATCATCCTGCCTCCGAAAACTGGCATCCCTCGGGACTCCCGGCGGCTTTGTTGGCCGAGAGCCTCGGCCTTCGCGGACACTGTTTCACGCTCGATGCGGCATGTGCTTCGTCCCTCTACGCCATCAAATTGGCGAGGGACAAGCTCCTCACCGGGGAAGCCGACGCGATGATCGCCGGGGGTGTTTCCCGGCCAGATTGTCTCTACACCCAAATGGGATTTTCCCAGCTCCGTGCCCTCTCTCCGACGGGGAAATGTTCTCCCTTCGACAGGACCGCCAATGGTCTCGTTGTTGGTGAAGGCGGAGCGATGTTTGTCCTCAAGCGACTCAGGGATGCCCACAAGCACGGGGACAAAATCTATGGCGTCCTTGCCGGGATCGGGCTGTCCAACGACACCAGAGGGAATGTCCTCGCGCCAGATTCGGAGGGGCAAGTCCGGGCCATGCGGTCCGCCTATGCCAAAGCTGCTTGGCGTCCCTCGGACGTCGACTATATCGAATGTCATGCGACAGGGACAACGCTCGGAGATGGCATCGAGCTTCAGAGCCTGAATACGCTGTGGGCAGATGAACCATTTCGGCAGTGCCCTCTTGGTTCAGTGAAGGCGAACGTCGGACACACGTTGACCGCCGCCGGAGCTGCAGGATTGCTCAAGGTCCTCTTGGCGCTTCAACACGACACGCTGCCCCCAGCCACGAATTTTCAAACTCCACAATCCAACCTCTCGGAGAATACCTCCTGGACACTTCTCCCCGAAGGACGGACATGGGATCGACGTCGAGTCAATCACCCAAGAAGGGCAGCCGTGAGCGCTTTCGGATTTGGGGGAATCAATGCTCATCTCATCGTCGAGGAATGGATTCCTGAGCGCCGCGATCACCTCACCCCGGAGCCCTAGCCATTCCGACAGTCCCATGTCCCTCTGGCGATCATTGGGGTGGCCGCAGTCCTTGATGGAAAACCTGACGGGAACACATTTCGAGTGAGAGGATTCCACAGCGAGTCAGTAACTGAGATTGGCCCGTCACTCTCCGAAGTCCGGGTTTCCCGAAGGTCCTTTCGAATTCCTCCGGCTGACCTTCGGGAAATGCTGCCGCAGCAACTGCTCATGCTCGACGTCGCTCGGAAAGCCCTCAAAGACGCCGGATGGAATGGAGAAGACGCTGACAGAACGGGAGTGTTCATCGGGCTTGGTCTCGACCCCAACACCACAAACTTCCACTTGCGCTGGTGGTTTTCTCGATTACTCGCAGAGGCACAAAAGGCCACCTCCGACCCGAGCATCCAGGAGGTATTGACTTCCCTCAGCGATTCGTTAGATGGAGTGCATCCAGCGCTAACCGCCGGGAAAACTCTCGGCGCACTCGCAAGCATCACAGCCAGTCGAATAGCTCGTGAGTTCGGTTTCGGAGGTCCCAGTTTTACTCTGTCGTCAGCAGCCGACTCCGGGAACGCCGCTCTCGATACGGCTTGCCAGATGCTCCACAACGGAGACATCCAATCGGCGGTCGTCGGAGCCGTCGATCTCCCCTGGGACCTGCGGACCACACTTGCACGCCAACTTTCGGAAACACCCGAGACACGCCGAGAACTACCTCAAGAAGGAGCCCTCGCGATAGTCCTCAAGCGGCTGACGGATGCCGAACGTGATGGTGACCTGATCTACGCCGTCATCGAGAAGCCGAGGGACAGTCAGGGCGACTCAATAAATTCGCCTGGGACATCCTCCCCGCAGTGTGATGGACAGGGACACCTTCGCCGTCTCTCGAAGCTACTCCAGGCAGCTTTAGGACTCCGCGAGAGAAGAACTCTTGGTCCCGCAGGTGACCCACGGTACTGGTTCCAGGACGCCAAGACCGGCCCCCGGTCCATCGTCCTCGGTGAATCTCAATCAGGACGAAGGACCAGGCTTGTCACTCAGGTGTCACCGAGTTCTCCTCCGGTTCCGTCCCTCCCGCTCCGAGAAGGACTCTTTGTGGTCCAAGGTCATGACCGAGATACACTCGTTCAGCATCTTGAGGAGCTGCGATTGTTTGCCGAGGGACACTCCAACGCATCCATCGGTCAACTCGCGAGACAATGGCACTGGAAGCACTCACGCATGCCAGGTGAACTTCGGTGTGCCTTCGTTGTCGAATCTCACGAGGAGTTGACGCTCCAGATTCAACAACGCATTCAATCATGTCAGTCCTCCAACAACACAACGCGTCACCCGACTCGCCCTGGACTCAAAGACACCAGTTACTGCTCGCTCGATCACGCATTCGAAGTGGATAAGATCGCGTTCGTATTCCCTGGGTCGGGAAATTGGTATCCAGGGATGGGGCGAGATTTATTCCTCCACTGGCCACAAAGTCTGGATCAACAGGAACGGGAAAACCAGTGGCTCCGCAGCCAATATCAGTCGGAGATCTTCTGGGACTTCAGTGATTTCGAGAATGTCGAAACTCGCCGATTGCTGATGGGGCAGGTTGCTTTCGGCACCGGGGTGACCGACCTCCTCAGTCTCTTCGATGTGCGCCCCCAAGCGGTCATCGGCTACAGTCTGGGTGAGACAACGGCTCTCTTCGCAACACGGATTTGGCGAGATCGAGATGGAATGCTCCACCGCTTGCTGGACTCTCCACTCTTCCATTCCGATCTGTGCGGGGAGTATCGAGCCGCTCGAGAAAGTTGGAGACTCTCGCCGCACCAACCTGTCGACTGGGCCTCAGGGATAGTCCCTTGTTCCGCGGACGATGTCCTTGAGGCACTCCACAACCTCGACCGTGTGTACCTCCTCATCAAAAACAGTCCCAAAGAATGTGTCATCGGAGGACAGAGCGAGGCCGTCGAGATGTTCCTTCGTCGGCTCCGTGTTGGGTGCGTTCCGACGTCCGCACGGAGTTCCGTTCACTGTCCGATTGTCCGCGTGGTCGAGGACCGATATCGGGACCTGCACACT
Organism: uncultured Alcaligenaceae bacterium; assembly: GCA_964474955.1. Taxonomy (GTDB): domain Bacteria; phylum Planctomycetota; class Planctomycetia; order Gemmatales; family Gemmataceae; genus CAYRFQ01. Next base: position 3,750 of record CAYYUU010000156.1, read on the forward strand.
CTTCCTGTCCACTGGGTTCCCGGAGTCACGCTCTACAGTGGGGCCACAGGGACAGCGTATGTCCCAAGTTCCAAGTCGGCTGCCGACGCGCTCACGAACCAGGCTCTGGGCACTCTCGACTTTCCCCGAGTGATTCAGCGTGCTTACTCCGAAGGGGTGCGAACGTTTGTTGAGGTTGGGCCGGGAAACAGCTGTACTCGTATCATAGGGCAGATCCTGGAAGGTCGACCGCACCTTGCAGTATCTATGACCTCACCGCGAGAAAGCGAGCCCCGGACCTTGCTTCGGTGCCTCGCGAAGTTGATCGCTGCGGGACACGAGGTGAACATAGATGTCTTGTACGGTACGGCTGCAACCGACGTTCCGATGGCTCTTTCCCGAGAGACTGAGGACACTTTGTCAGTACCTGTTTATGTCACACATCCCCGGGACCTGCCTGCTGTCCTAACCTCGGTGGCAAACCTCCTCGCGGGCCAACGTAGGAACATTCCAAAAGCGATACTCATGGAAACTGACACGACACCTCCGGAAGAACCAACACACGATCCGAGTGCTCCTTCGAATGGACACCTACAACCCCCCGCGGGTTGGGCTGCCGCTTATGCTTCCATGTTGGGGCAAAGGGGAGAGGCCCATCGAAGTTTTCTCGCGTTCTCTAACCGTGCCCAAGAAGTCATCGAGATTTGTGCCTTGGCCCCAGCGACAAGCAGTCCTGCGACAGCGCGGAGTTCGTACCCGCATTCGGGAGCGGTAGCAAAGACCAACATGCCTGTGGTCCTCAACCGCCATCAGTGTTTGGAGTTTGCCGTGGGGAAGATCGGGGCTGTCCTGGGGGACGCGTTCGCCGAGGCGGACAATTTCCCCACGCGAGTTCGCCTCCCGGACGAACCCCTGATGTTGGTCGATCGGGTGCTCACGTTGGAAGGCGAGCCCCGTTCCATGACGTCCGGGCGAGTTGTGACGGAGCACGACGTCAAGACTGATGGTTGGTACCTCGATAACAACCGGATCCCTTCATGCATTGCGATCGAATCGGGCCAGGCGGACCTGTTCCTGTCCGGATATCTCGGCATCGATTTCCAGACACGGGGACTAGCGGTGTACCGTCTTCTCGACGCCGCCGTCATGTTCCACGGACCACTCCCCGAAGCGGGACAGATCATTCGATATGACATCCATATCGATGGATTCTTCCACCAGGGCCAGACCTGTTTATTTCGCTTCCGGTTCGAGGGGACGGTGGACGGCGAGCCACTGTTGACGATGACGGACGGGTGCGCGGGTTTCTTCACCGAGAGCGAGCTTGCTGCCGGAAAAGGAATCGTAGCCGCCAGTCAGGAAGCTCGCCTCCGGCCGGAACCGAAGCCACTCCCTTGGGTCCCCTTGACGCCTGCTCGCGGGGAGACATACGCCTCCGAGCAACTCGATGCCCTCCTCCGAGGCGACCTTGTTAGGATGTTCGGAAAGGCGTTCGAAGGTCTCTCGCTGAGAGCACCCCTGACCCTTCCGGGGGGGCTCCTCCGAGTCCTCGACCGGATCGTTCACCTCGATTCCCAAGGTGGTCCAGGTGGGTTGGGTGTCATTCGCGCGGAGCAAGACATCGACCCGGATGCTTGGTTCCTCACCTGTCATTTCGTCGATGATCAGGTCATGCCGGGGACGTTGATGTATGAGTGTTGTCTCCATACCCTGCGAGTCTACCTTTTGCGGTGCGGTTGGGTTGGGGACCGCGAGGTCTGTCACTTTGAACCTGTACCAGGCGTCAGGACCCGACTCAAGTGTCGGGGACAGGTGACGGCAACCTCGAAAGTGGCGAGCTACGAGGTGACCCTCACCGAAATCGGTTACAACCCACACCCGTACTCCCTCGCGGATGCAACGATGTTCGCCGATGGCAAGCCCATTGTTCAGTTGATCGGGCTGTCCGTGCAACTGTCCGGCACGACGGAGAACGAGCTGCGAGCACTCTGGAATGACGTTCGGAGGGACACGGTAAAGCCGGCCCTCTACACTCAAGAACAGATTCTGGCGTTCGCCATCGGGAAGCCGTCCGAGGCATTTGGCATACGCTACAAAGCATTCGATGAGGACCGTCGAATTGCCCGATTACCCGGCCCACCTTATGCATTCTTCGATCGGATCACGGGTGTCACCGGTGAACCGTGGGTCATGGTTGCGGGACCGACTGCCGAGGCGGAATATGATGTCCCTGTGAATGGGTGGTACTTCGCCGCCGATCGACAGACGACAATGCCGTTTGCAGTTCTTCTGGAGGTAGCTCTTCAACCATGTGGATGGCTCGCGGCTTACGTGGGGTCGGCACTCACGAGTCCGATTGATCTGCGATTTCGAAACCTCGGTGGGACAGCTACTCAACATCGTGAGGTCATCTCCACGTCAGGGACATTGACCACAAAGGTCTCGTTGACCCACGTGTCGAACTCCGGCGGAATGATCATCCAGCATTTCACATTTTCTGTCCTGGATGCGGTTGGTGTCGTTTACGAAGGAACGACTTACTTTGGGTTCTTCTCGGACGAGGCCCTGGGCCAACAGGTCGGGATTCGCGAAGAGAAACCGTACTCGCCTAGTGCAACGGAGCAAAGAACTGGAATGGCATTTCCGATCCCAACGCAGGCTCCGTTCTCTGACAAACAAATGCAGATGGTCGACCAAATCGATTTGTATGTGCCTCAAGGTGGGCCAAACAACCAGGGGCTCCTCGTGGGATCTGTCCTTGTGAATCCGGAGGCGTGGTTCTTCAAGGCCCACTTTTTCCAAGACCCCGTATGGCCGGGGTCACTCGGTCTGGAATCATTCATCCAACTCCTCAAGGTGTTCGTTTGGAAAGAAGCGGGAGTTGGAATAGACACGGAATTTGAATCCCCCCTGATCGGGGAGAAACATCACTGGAAATACCGGGGTCAGGTCCTCCCAAGTGACACCAGGGTGACAGTCCAGGCGGAGATCACAGAATTCAGGAAAGCCGACCGACTCGCGAGAGCGAACGGCTGGCTCAGCGTGGATGGCCGGTTGATCTACCAGATGAAGGACTTTACGCTGCGGTGGCACTGATCACAAGACCACAACAGGTCATACGATAATGCGATACACCAACGTCTACGTCGATGCTATAGGATATCACCTCCCGCCGGTCGTGGTGACATCCTCCGAACTGGAGGACAGGCTCGCGTCCGTCTATTCCCGCTTGCACATCCCGGCCGGGCAACTTGAATCGATGACCGGGATCATCGAGCGTCGTTGGTGGGAAGAAGAGTCTTCCCTCGCCAAAGGAGCTGCGGCAGCGGGACACAAGGCTCTCCAACAAGCGGGTGTCGAGAGCCGGGACGTCCAGGCCCTCATTTATGGCGGGGTCTGTCGGGAACAGTTCGAACCGGCTACGGCCTGTCGGGTAGCGAATGAGCTTGGTGTCCATCCCACCGCCTCGGTGTATGACCTCAGCAACGCGTGTTTGGGTGTCCTCAATGGGATGATCGAGATTGCAAACCGCATCGAGCTGGGACACATTCGGACCGGGTTGGTCGTGACCTGCGAGAGCGCTCGAGACATCGTCGAAAACGTTATCGCGAAGATGACCCAGTCACCCACGCTGGAGTTGTTCCGCGATTCAGTCGCGACGCTCACAGGTGGTTCGGGTGCTGCGGCGGTGTTGCTTTCAGACGGGAGTTTCGGCAACGCACGACGTCGCCTTGTGGGAGGGGTCACTCTGGCGGCCCCTCAACACCATGAACTCTGTCGATGGGGTCTTGAGAAGACGCCGGACGGAACCCGGGAATTCATGCGGACAGATTCCACGGGAGTCCTCAAGCACGGCGTCGAATTGGGTACTCGGACGTGGCGTGCCTTCCTCGATCGTTTGGAGTGGACAACAGCCGACGTGGACAAGGTCATCTGTCACCAGGTCGGAGCGGCCCATCAAAAAACAATCCTGGACACCCTCGGTATACCCATCGAGAAGGACTTCTCGACGTTCTCGCATCTCGGCAATGTGGGGACGGCTTCGCTGCCCATGACGGCTGCCATCGCCGAGGAGCGTGAGTTCCTGCAGCCGGGAGATCGGGTCGCGTGCCTCGGCATCGGGAGTGGTCTCAATTGCCTCATGTTGGGGTTGGAATGGTGAACGACCTCTATCCTTTCGAGAGCCACTTCGCCACCATCGGCGGCCACCGATACCACTATCTCGACGAAGGTGCGGGGGAGCCCGTCGTTATGCTCCACGGCAACCCGACGTGGTCCTTTTACTACCGGAACCTTGTCCTCGGACTCAGGGACAACTATCGCGTCATAGTGCCCGATCACATCGGCTGTGGGTTGTCCGACAAGCCATCTCTGAATGAGTACCCATATACCCTGCAACGCCGGGTCGAGGATCTTGCGACGTTCCTGGACTCTCTCGACTTCCCCGAGAAGTTGACCTTCGTCCTGCATGATTGGGGCGGGATGATCGGGATGGTATATGCACTCAAGCACCTCCAGCGAGTCCGCCGATTGGTCCTCTTGAACACCGCGGCGTTTCGAATTCCGCCGACGAAAAAACTCCCCTGGTCCCTTTGGCTTGCCCGGAACACCTGGCTCGGCAAAGTAATGGTTCTCCGACTTAACGCCTTCAGTCGTGGAGCCCTGCGGTACTGCACTGTGCGGCCATTGTCCCCAGCGATTCGTGCGGAGTACCTGCGACCCTATGACACCCCTGCTCACCGTGTGGCTGTCCTTCAGTTCGTCCGGGACATTCCGCTGAAGCCGACTGACCCGAGCTATCATCTCGTCGAAGAAGTGGAGAACGGGTTGGATAATTTCAAGGACGTCCCCACTTTGATCTGCTGGGGCGAGAAAGACTTTGTGTTCGACGATACATTCCTGGAGGTGTGGCGTTCGAAAGTTCCTCATGCGGAAGTCCACACGTTTTCGGATGCGGGGCATTACGTGTTGGAAGACAAACCGGAGGAGATTTTGGAACTCGTCCGCGAGTTCCTGGCAAGAACGGAAACGACCTGATGGACAGTCCCGCGACCCTCAACATCGCATCCTATTTGCCGGATAGAGCGGCGAAGTCCCCGCACCAACTCGCTGTCCTCTTTCCGCAAGGCCGCGACCGTGAGGGGAGGGTGAGCTACACCTTCTGGAATTTCCGCGAACTCGACCGAGAGAGTAATGTCCTCGCCGCAGGTTTGGAATCCATCGGAATCCAACGCGGGACGCGGACGGTCTTGATGGTCACCCCGAGCCTGGAGTTCTTCGCCCTCACGTTCGCCCTGTTCAAGGTTGGTGCTGTCCCCGTTCTGGTTGACCCTGGGATGGGGCTGAAAAACTTGAAACAGTGTCTTTCGAAAGCGGAGCCCGAGGCGTTTATTGGCATCCCGAAAGCACATCTGGCAAGACGCCTTTTCGGCTGGGCCAAGACATCCCTGAGGGTATTAGTGACAGTCGGACCCCGGCTTCTTTGGGGAGGTTACACACTTCGGCAAGTCCGGAAACTCGGCGAGGCATCTGGTGCGAAGCTCGCACCCACCGAGCCGAATGAACTCGCCGCGATCCTCTTCACGAGCGGAAGCACCGGGCCACCGAAAGGCGCGCAGTACACCCACAAGAATTTCGTGGCCCAGGTCGAACTCCTGCGAACGACGTATGACATTCAACCGGGGGAGATCGACTTGACGACGTTCCCCCTGTTTGCCCTTTTCGCTCCTGCTCTGGGTATGACTGCGGTGATCCCGGACATGGACCCGACCCGACCTGCCGAGGTCCATCCACCCAACGTCATCGGTCCCATTCAGAGTTTCGGTGTCACCAACCTGTTTGGCTCGCCGGCACTCCTTCGCACCGTTGGGCGGTATGGGGAAGCACATCAAGTCCAGCTCCCTACGCTCAAACGAGTCCTCTCGGCGGGTGCGGCTGTCCCTGCCGACATCCTCGAGAGGTTCTCCCGAATGCTGTCACCTGGCGTCCAAATCTTCACCCCGTATGGTGCGACGGAATCCCTGCCAGTCGCCAACATCGGCAGCGACGAGATCCTGAGAGAGACCTGCCAAAAGACCGACCAAGGTGCCGGTGTGTGTGTCGGCAGACCTGTGGCGGAGATGGACGTGAGGGTCATTCGTATCTCGGACGAACGCATCGACACGTGGTCCGATGATCTGGTGCTGCCCTCCAACGAGGTCGGTGAGATCGTGGTGTCGGGCCCGGTAGTCACTGGGGGCTATTATAACCGACCTCAGGCGGACGAGCTCGGCAAGATACTCGATGGCGACAGCGTCTGGCACCGCATGGGGGACCTCGGATACTTCGACGAGCACGGACGAATTTGGATCTGCGGTCGGAAGTCGCATCGGGTGGTGACCTCATCCGGAACCAAGTTCACGTTGCAATGCGAAGGTGTCTTCAACTCCCATCCGGCGGTGTTTCGGACGGCTCTCGTGGGTGTTGGCGACGGGGACACGAAACAACTTGTGTTGTGCGTCGAGTTGTTGAAAGACCACAAGAGAACCAACAAGGAAATACTCAAGCAAGAACTCCTCGGGCTCTGTGCGAGGTTTGAATTTACCAGGGACATCCATCTCATTTTGTTTCATCCGAAGTTTCCTGTGGACATCCGACACAACTCAAAAATTTTCCGCGATTAGTTGGCAACGTGGGCGGGGAAGGAATTGCGATGAAGGCCCTTGTAACTGGCGGTGGGGGATTTCTAGGAAAGGCGATTGTGG
>CAYYUU010000157.1:0-7939 GCA_964474955.1 uncultured Alcaligenaceae bacterium
GGGACGACAACCGTCGCCTTCCGTGTGCGAGCAGTGGAACGCTCGTGGCCACGCCCGACCGGCTCTACCTTTTGAGTGATCGAGGACAAGTCGCACTCATCGAGGCGTCTTCGAAAGGTTGGAAGGAACACGGACGGATCACCAAACTGCCGAAGGTTTCTCGGTTACGAACGAATACCCCGAACAGTATTCGCGCCGCCATCTGGACCGCCCCAGTGATCGCTCACGGCAAGTTGTATATCCGCGATCACGATTTGTTGTTCTGCTACGACATCAAGAAGTAATCTGGTTGTCTTTTGGGGTGTGCCGGCGCCGCGCTTGTCACACCCTACGAAGACACGGCAGCGCAAGCTCCACTCCATGCCCCAACACAACGCCGCTACCCTCGACCGAAAACAGCTCGCGAGTTTTCAACTCGAACGACTCCAAGCACTCCTTGCAGAAATCCTCCCTGCGAACTATTTCTATCAGGCGAAGTTTTCACAAGTCGGGATGAACGCCGGGAGTCTCCGAACTCTCGAAGACCTCCAAGCTCTGCCTTTCACGACGAAGCAAGAACTCCTCGAAGACCAAAAGGCACATCCTCGCTACGGAACACTGTTGACGTATCCGCTTGCGAAATACTGTCGATACCACCAGACTTCGGGGACGACCGGTTCTCCGCTCCGCTGGCTCGACACGAACGAGAGCTGGCAGTGGATGCTCGATTGTTGGCGTCAGATTTTTACGATCGTTGGCGTGCAACCCGAAGACCGATTGTTCTTCCCATTTTCGTTCGGCCCGTTTCTTGGATTTTGGACGGCGTTCGAAGCGGCCGAGCAACATGGGTGTTTGTTGCTACCGGGCGGTGGATTGAGTACCGTCGCGAGGCTCCATTTTCTTCTGGAAAATGAAGCGACGGTCGTTCTCTGTACTCCCACGTATGCTTTGCACCTGGCGCACGTCGCCGAACAAAATGGCCTGGATCTCGCGCACAGTAAGGTATGGGCGTTGATCGTCGCGGGCGAGCCCGGCGGGAACATCCCCGCAACGCGAGCCCAGATCGAATCGGCGTGGGGCGCAAAGGTCTTTGATCACAGCGGTTTGACCGAGGTCGGACCGCTCACGATCGAATCTCCTGACACTCCCGGCGGTCTATATATACTGGAGGGTGACTACTACGCCGAAATCATCGATCCGCAAACGGGCGAAAACCTCGGCCCGGAAGCCCAAGGGGAACTGGTCGTAACGAACCTGGGGCGATGGGGAAGCCCGTTGATTCGGTATCGAACGGGTGATTTGGTTTGGGGGAAAATCCAACAATCTGCGGCCTTGAATTTCGTTTGGCTGGAAGGTGGCATTCTCGGGCGCAGTGACGAACTGATTTACCTTCGCGGAAACAACGTGTATCCGAGCGCCATCGAGGCCGTCGTTCGAGAGTTCTCCGAAGTCGTCGAATTCCGGATCGAAGTCGACGAGACCGGGCCGATGGCGGATCTTCGGATCCAGGTCGAACCGACGCAAGTCGAACAAGGACCCGAGTTGGTCGAGCAGATTGCCAATGCGTTTCGAGATCGGCTGTTGTTCCGCGCGCAAGTCGAAGTCGTCGAGCCAGGGACTTTGCCGAGGTTCGAGATGAAGGCTCGGCGATTGGTGCGGAAGAAGTAATTTGTAAAGTTGCTTTTCGCTCCGCGAAAAGCAATTTCCGAATCAATTTTCCTGTCATCGAGCCAGTGACAATGGTATGACACAGAGAACCCAAAATATTTCCTGCCTGTTCCCGCCAACCAGAATCGATCAAACTACCCACAAACTTAAATCCTACATGCGAGGACCATCGATGAGACAAAGCTGTTGGTTCCTGTTGAGCCTCTTCTTGTTCTGTCCTTCCTATTCACTCGCGAGAGATTGGCCGACGTGGCGAGGTCCCGAACAAAATGGCGTCTCGCGCGAAACCGATCTTCCCGCCTCTTTCAAGGACGATCCGAAAGCCAAAAACAACAACTTGGTTTGGAAGGCTCCCTATGGTACGCGCTCGACGCCAATCGTCATGAACGGTCGGGTTTACTTCATCAACCAGTTCGGGGAAAAAATCAACGAGCAAGAACGCGTGATGTGTGTCGACGAGAAGACAGGAAAGAAAATTTGGGAGCGTCGGTTCAACGTCTTCCATACAGACATCGTGAGCGTTCGTCTCGGTTGGGGCAACCTCGCCGGCGACCCCAAGACCGGCAATATTTATTGGCACGGCACGCAAGGGCTTTTCGTCTGCTTCAACAAGGATGGCAAGATTCTCTGGTCGAAATCCATGACCGAGGAATTCGGTCGTGTCAGTGGATATGGCGGTCGTGTCAACAGTCCTACTGTCGATGGCGACCTTGTCATCCTCGGCATGCCCTGTTTCAGTTGGGGCGAGCACGCCAACGGCGCCGTTCGTTACGTCGGCATGAACAAACACACGGGCAAGATCGTTTGGTGGTGGACGTCGCCCTACAAGGTCCGCGATAGCTACTACTCCAATCCTGTCGTGGCCGTCATCAACGGCCAACGCTTGTTGATCACCGGTGCCGGAGATGGATACGCGCACGCTTTGAAAGTCCGCAGCGGCGAACACGTCTGGAGCTTGCCCGTGGCCGACGGTGGCATCAACTGCTCGCCCGTCGTCCAGGGAAATTACGTCTACATTGGCCACGGTTCGGAGAACCTTGGCCGTGTTGGCCGGCGAGGTGCGGTCTTTTGCATCGACGCCAGCAAAGTCTCGGACAAGAAGCCGAAAGTCGTCTGGAAAGAGGTCGGCGTCGAAGTTCGGTACACGTCTCCCATCATCAAAGACGATCGACTTTACATTTCCACGAACCTCGCCAGCCTCGAATGTTTTGATGCGAAGACCGGCAAGCGAGTTTGGCGACGCGGACTCATCTATGGTCGCAACGCCAAGGGTTCGCCGGTCTGGGCGGATGGAAAAATTTACGTTGGCGCCGTCGATGCCGAATTCAGCATCATTGATCCGAGCAAGCCGGGCGGTAAAGTGATCCACACGGAGTACTTCCCGAGTCCGGACGGGGAAACCGCCGTCGAAATCAATGGGACCGCCGCCGTTGCAAACGGGCGTGTGTTCTTCGGCACGAGCGAAGCCCTCTACTGCATCGGTAAGAAAAAGTGGGATGGGAAAGAAGGCAAACTCCCTCCGATGCCGAAAGAGCAACCCATCACCGCGGCCAAATCCATCCGCATCGAACCTGCCGAAATCACTGCCCATCCGGGCGAGAAGGTCCAATTCGTGATCAGACGATTGGACGCGAACGGAAGGGTCCTTCAGGCCAAGAAGATCTCGGGCACGTGGTCATTGCCGACTCCCGAAACTCCTCCGAAATTGAAAGCCAAGTTGCCGCCTTTGAAAGGCACGATCGAAGACGGGTTGTTGACTTTGCCCGACACCAATGAATCGCAGGGTGGGCTCGTTGGGTTCAAGTGCGATCTCGGAATGGCGACGGCGCGAGTTCGCGTCATTCGCAAAATGCCGCTCTTCGAAGACTTCGAGAAAGAGACCATCGGATTAACGCCGCGAGGTTGGATCAACGCCCAGGGCAAGAACTTCGTCGTGAAGCTGAAAGATGGGAACAAGGTTCTACGAAACAATAACCGAGTGGCGAGCCCGCTCGTCTTCCGGTCCGAACTCTACTTTGGCGAACCGACGTGGATGAATTACACGATCGAGGCCGAAACGATGGGCACGAAGGTCGGCGAAACTCTACCGGACATGGGCGTCATCAACTCTCGATATCGCCTCGTCTTGATGGGTGACCTTCAGCGATTGCGAATTGACTCGTGGGATCCAATGCCGCGAATCGCCGTTGCGGTTCCCTTCAAGATCGAGCCGGGACAGTGGTACAAACTCAAGTTCCGCGTTCAAGTCCGGGAGAACAAGGCCCTCGTTCAGGGCAAGGCCTGGGTCAAAGGAAAAGCAGAACCGAAGACCTGGAACGTGCAAGTGAACGATCCCAATCCTTGTTACAATGGATGTGCCGGGCTGTATCGATATGGTGCCGGGGTTCTCGACAATCGCCCTGGGACGGACATTTACTTTGACAACGTCAAAGTTACGCCGAACCGACAATAAAGCGAATCCCGGTTGAGCTGGGCACACGCTAACTTTGCTCTGAGTATCTGAGCCGGCATCGGGCAGTGAATCAATAAGAGTCACGTTTGGCAAAGTTCCTTCTCGCTCCGCGAAAAGCAACTTTGCGAACAACACAACTATACGACTGTTGTTGATCCGACTGCCCCTGCCTGCTCGACCTATTGCAATTTTTCGAACATTCCAACAGTGGTCTTTGGAGAGGTCATTGCCAACATGAAATCGTATCCGAATTTGAAACGGGGGCTCCTTGGCGTCGCAACACTCGGGGTGTTGGCTGCCATCGTCGCCGTGAGCACAGCCTTCAACGCAAGCAACACGAACGACGCCACTCCTCCGGCCCAACAGAAGGCCCAGAAAAAGGTCGATTCGAAGAAATATCCCTGGCCGATGTTCGGCGGGACGCTCGACCGCAACCTGGTCAACAAGACCGACAAAAACATCCCATTGAAGTTCGTGGTTGATCCTGCGGTTGGGGTGAAGAATCTCTTGTGGAAGCAGGAACTCGGTTCGCGTTCGTACGGCGGTCCCGTCGTCGCCGAAGGAAAAATCCTTGTCGGCACGAACAACAAACGCCCTCGAGATCCGAAAGTCGTGGGCGACCGCGGAATCTACATGTGCTTTGACGCTTCGGACGGGGAATTTCTGTTCCAAAAAGTTTACGAGAAGTTGCCAGGCGGGAAAGTCCATGACTGGCCGTTCCAGGGGATTTGCTCCACGCCGGTCATCGAGAACGGGCGGATGTATTACGTGAGCAACCGGTGTGAGTTGGTCTGTGCCGATTTGAACAACGAGGCCAAACACATCTGGAAAATCGACATGATGAAGGACCTCGGCGTCGTTCCCCACAACATCGCGACGTGCTCGCCGATCGTCGTCAACGACGATGTGTTCACCTGCACGAGCAACGGCGTGGCGAAAGACCACATCGGCATCCCGGCCCCGAAAGCCCCGAGTTTCATTGCCGTAAACAAGAACAAAGGGACGGTCATCTGGGGCGACAACTCACCGACGATCAACCTCACCAAGCAAAAACAAAAAGGGAAGAAGCTGGTCGGTTTCATCAAGAAACTGATCAACGATGGCAAGCTGCTGATGCACGGCCAGTGGTCAAACCCTGGCTACGCCGAAATCAACGGCGTCCCCCAAGTCATCTTCCCGGCGGGCGACGGTTGGATCCGCGCCTACAATCCGAGCAACGGCAAACTCGTGTGGAAATTCGACGGCAACCCGAAAGGTACGAAGTACGAACTCGGCGGACGAGGCACGCGAAACGACTTCGTCAACACACCCGTCGTCTACAAGAATAAACTCTACATTGGCGTGGGTCAGGATCCCGAACACGACCGTGGAGTCGGACACTTCTGGTGTATCGACCTCGTGAAGGCCACGAAGTTCGGCCCGACGAACCCTGACAATGACGTCTCTCCAAAGAAGAACAACTGGGACCCGAGCGCCGAGATCAACGCGAAGTCCGCCCTCGCCTGGCATTATGGCGGAGCGGGAACGGCGAAAGAGCGGATTCCTCGAACGGACTATGTCTTCGGTCGCACGCTCAGCACGGCGTGTGTCGTCGATGACATCGTCTACATCCCCGAACTCGCCGGCTACTTGCACATCCTCGACGCCAAGACGGGGAAACGGTTGGCGTATCAGGATTTTAGAACCCCAATTTGGAGTTCCCCGTACTACGTTGACGGCAAGGTATTCCTTGGGGACGATCGCGGAATCTTGCACGTCTACAAGCACGATCCGAAGCGTCGTGGAAAAATCCGAGAGGCCGACAATATGGTCGACATGCTCGACCCCGTCCGGGCCACGCCGATTTGTGCAAACGGGATTCTCTACATCATGACCGAAACGACTCTCTACGCCATCAAACAAAAATAACGCAACAAGAGAAGTTGAAGTGATCGGCTCAAGGCGGATTACTCCAAATCTCTGGTTTTCGTTTTCGACCAAACTGATAACCCATGGGCTCCCACCCGTGGGTTTCTTATACCCCGACAGTTAGGAGTCTCAAGAAGATGTTTCCATGTTGTCGTTGGACCTCGACGATTGCCATGATGGTCGTCGTTGCCATCGCCGCCGGGCTTGGGTACATATATGTCGACCGAGCCTGGAATGCTGAACCGAGCCAAACTGCCGAGAATGGCAACGCCGCCAACGTAAAATCTGATCCCGAGAAGGAACCGAAGAAACCAACTCCCGAAGAAAAGAAACAGCCACCACAGAAGGTGAAGAAGGAACAGAAGCCACTCACCCAGAAGAAGACCCCGCCGAAAATCGACAACACACCCCAAAACAAATCCGTCCCGACGTTTGCCGGGTCGGTGTCGCGAAATCCGGTCAATCTGGAGGCCAAGAACCTACCGACGAAATGGCAGGTCGAAGACGGCAAGCTCAAAAACATTAAGTGGGTGGCGAACATCGGGTATATCGCCTATAACGGACCAACCATCGCGGGCGGACGCATTTTCGTTCCGACGAACAACGTGACGGATCCCCAGAGCCAACCGGACCATTACAAGGGCGCGGTCATGTGCTTTCGCGAGTCCGACGGAAAACATCTTTGGACGAATTTCCATTCCATGCCGCCTCCGGCTGTGATTCGCGAAGGGGAAAGGGACGGCCTTTGCTCGATGCCGACCGTCGATGGTGAGTTGGTGTATTACGTCACCTCCCCCGCCGAAGTCATCTGCGCGAAAGCGGCCACCGGTGACATCGTTTGGAAATACGACATGATGAAGAAACTCGGCGTCGTGCCGTGCTACATGAATACTTGTTCGCCGCTCGTGGTCGAAGGATTGGTGTTTGTTGTCACCGGAAACGGAAGGGACAGGGTTGCGAAACTTCGGGCTCCAGATGCCCCGAGTTTTGCGGCTTTCGACAAGAAGACGGGCGCGTTGAAGTGGAAAAGTAATTTGCCCGGCAACAACGTCATCGAAGGCCAATGGGCCAATGCATCGTACGCGAAAGTCAACGGCAAGGGGCAAGTGTTGTTCCCCGGTGGCGACGCATACTTGTATAGTTTCGAACCGAAGACGGGTAAGCTCCTCTGGAAGTTCCATCTGGCTGCCGAAGGCGAGGAAGAAACCCTTCGGAAGGAGGCGAAGAAAAAGCGAGTTCCAATCTATCCGAATTATCCGTTGGCAACTCCCGTCGTCCACAACAACAAAGCCTACATCAGCGTTGGCGTCCGACCGGACAACTCCGACGCGCCGGGTTGGGGTCGGGTGTGGTGCATCGACCTGGAGAAGGCCACCAAGTTCGGCAAGACGAACAAGGATCACGACGTCTCGGCCAAGGACAACAACCTTGATCCGAAAGCCAAGGTCAATGCGAAGTCGGCGCTCGCATGGCAATACGGCGGAAAAGTCAGGCCGCAACCACCACCGGACGATTTCGAAACACGCCGCGTCGTGATCGGTCGCGTCATCGCCACCGCGTGTGTCCACGATGGTTTGGTCTACGTTCCGGAGTATTCCGGGTTCCTTCACTGCATCGATGCCGAGACGGGCAAGAGAGTCTGGGTCAAGGATTATCGGCTGGAGTTCTGGAGTGCGCCGACTTGGATGGACGGGAGGCTATATCTGGGCGCCAGCGGAGGCGATGTGTTGGTCCTGACGGCTGGCCGCAAGGAGCCCAAGACGATCAGCACCATTTACATGGACGCCAAAGTCTTCACAACTCCCGTCGCGGCCAATGGAACGCTCTATATCTTGTCGAGCCAAAAGCTCTACGCGATTGGAGCGAAGTAAGGGAACAGGGAACAGGGAGGAGTAGGGAACAGGGAACCGAAAGACAGAATTTCACGCGAAG
>CAYYUU010000157.1:7949-10470 GCA_964474955.1 uncultured Alcaligenaceae bacterium
CGCTGTTCGCTGTTCCCTATTCCCTCTTGCACGAATGCTCCGCCGAACGGGACGTTAAACAGTTGTTGTCCGAGACTCCAGCGGTCAGGTGAAGCAATGTCGATCACTCTCGCCGCGTTTTCCTCGTTGATGACGTTCCAGTCGAAGTTGAATTTCAAGAACGTCTGGGTGAAGTATCGGGCCAAACCTTCGCTCGGCTGTTCTTGCAGCAGCAAGACGTCGCCACTCTTGAGGAGAATCCGTTCGCGAGCATCGGTCAACCCTTTGCGAAGATCCACTCGAATGGGCACCTGTTGTCCGTTGGCCGTCTTGCGGATGACGACGAGCAACTCTTGTGGGACGCGCCGTACCGGAATCGCGTCGGCCACGGGATTGGTGACGGATGCGGAGCCCCCACGCCCAAGAGGGCAACGCCGGTCCAAACGCAAGCAAGAGTCCTGACGCGACCTGTCGCAACGGATCTTTCGTATTCGAGAAGATCATGGCGTGAGGACCTCCTGTCACTTCAGGCGAAATTCTTTCGGCTCTGCGTCGCTTCGTTTCCGTTCCCCAGGGACTCCGAGGGTGGGATGTTCGCCACTTGCCTCGCCGCTCTTCGCTTGGATGTGTAAAGAAATCGGATTGCCGAGGACCGACGGAAACGCGGTCGGGTTATTTTTGGGTGATTCGAATGGAACGACAGATCGCAGCTTCTCATGGCTCACTGTCGGAACCCCGAGCTGTGCTTCATCGAAAGAATTCATGCCATTTGCGTCGCTGGTCCGAGGCGTCTCGATTGCTGATGGCGGCAACGCGGGAATGACGTTCAACATCAGTGGTGTTGGGGGCGTGCCTCGAACCCTTCGCGGGTGAGGTAAAGGAACAGGCGGTAGTTCTTGTGCTTTCGGGGGCAGGGGTGCGGAGGTCGTTGGTTCTCGTGTATGTTCCTGATATTCGATCATCGGAGGAAGCAGTGTGGCCCCTGATTCTTGGAGGACAGGACCCGATGCGTATGGTCTGACCGACGAAGGCCCTGTTACGAGATACCGCAGCTGCGTAGACTGGGCTTCGGCAATCCCAAGCCGGTATCCCGCGAACCAATCATTGATGGCGTTAGACCCTTCGGGCGTCTGGTACTTTACTGCTCGATAATGCTTTGGTGGGAGAACGGGCGGTCGCAACGTTCCGTCGTCGAGTTGGTCCGAGAATCCCGCAAGAAATCCATTCTCGTAATGCTTCGAGGGACAGCACGATCTTCCCGTTTGGCTTATCTCTTCCCAGCGAACCTTGGCCCAGTGTCGGTTCCGTTTCTTCTCATGAAAGTCGCGCACCGCTTTGACAGAACGGTATCCGAAATTTTCGAATCCGCTGTGGAGCAACACGCACCCGGAGTTCAGGACAGAGAGGGTGAGCAAGAGCAACAAGTATCGTCTCGGCATTTGTTGCATCCGCAATACTCGCCCCCAAAGTCCCACGAGGCTCAACTGGCCCGCCAAAATCTCAAGAGCGTGTTGCAAGACACCACCCACTCGAATTCTCAAAAGTTTCGGATTGGGGGACCGGGATAGTCCAACCATGGACAAGAATCAAGGGCACTTGATTCTGCCAACGCTCGGTTTGATCGGTAAGAAAGAACCAGAAGTCTCGTTGCAAAAGTTGCAAGAGGAACGGGAGAAAGGCGACTAGTAGTTCTTCGACTTCCTGAAGAAGGAGACAGGCAGCTTCCGCAAGTGGGCGAACTACCTCAATGTCGAGGTGGACGATCATCAGGAAAGACGCTTGCGGACGGCTGGTGGGAATGACGATTCACTTTTCCAGCTAGTGAAGCCCTTCGCCCGTCTGGTTCGAGACGACACGTTCGGCGATCCCGTGGTCGTGCCTGAAAAAAGCGTTTTCGTCACTGCTGAGGCGGATCGGCGAGGTAGCGGGACGCACTCCACGCCTCGTTGTCTTACCGAACCAATCGTGCAGTAACGCTGGAGTTGCTGGTCTACGTTGGCCCGTCTGAAGGAAAACCGAAGTCAGATTGGAAACTCAAGTCAGTGGCGGAACAGCTTAAACTCAAAATTTGCGACAGGCATGTGGGTCTGGAGCGTTCTTAGTGCAAGCCACACGCCATTTGGCAGACCAATTGCTTGAAGCCAAAGAGACCGCGCACTCGCTCAACCGGGTCAACAAAAGGCTCATTATTCGAAGACAAGAATGTAGGTGGAGAGTTTGAGGGCCATTTTACACCTTACGGCTTTGCCTCTGCGCCTCAAATAGGCAATGCAATTGGGCCGTCACAGTGACCCCAAGTTGACTATGGCTAGGCATGGTCGTTCCCAACTTATCGATATGGACGGTCAATAGATCGAATCTCACTGGTGGGAAAAGGGTCCGAGGGAATACCGCGGGATGAGGAAACACACCCTCCTGATCAGCCGACGGCATTACTTGAGTTGTTGGCTGACTTGTCGGGAAATCGAAGACTTCAGGCAACTCTCAGACTAGTGTTTTGCATTTTTGCATAGTTTTGATTTTATGGATTGATTGTGTACGT